>JBIJDQ010000259.1:0-4144 GCA_044344025.1 Rhodoferax sp. | reverse complement strand
CCGAGCGCACCGACATTCATGTGTTTGACCAGTGGTGCCATCTGGCCACGGTGCAGTCCGAAGACGATTTGCACGAGGTATTGCAAGGCAAAACGCCGGTCCTGGCCTTTGACTTGGACACTTACCGCCTGGCCATCAAACACCTTCTGCCGGGTGACAAACAAGTGGCAAAATTGATAGAATTTAAGTGAAATAGGCCTGTAGTGCTTGTCAGATAAGCGCTAGTAGCTATATATTTTATAGCGCCATGTCAGCGTGAGGTGTCAATGCGTTTGACCTCTACATCGGTCACCACCGACACATCACGCACCTCGGCATCGACCACATCGGCCGTTTTTGACGTGGGCGACGCGCCAAACCCGCCTGGTTGACGTGCCCTTTGCCAAGGCGGACGGGTGTTCATCTGAAACACCCATGGCCGCACCGGTTTGCCAGTGAGCCTGGCCCAAAGGGCGCGTAACAGCCACACCGACAGCAGCAGCATGCCCGCCGCCAGCACGCTGGCAAAAAACACCAGCCCGGCCAGCAACAAGCCCAGGCGCAACACAAAACGCAGCAAAGATTTCACAACATCAGCCATTCAAGTTTCCAAAAAGTCACCAATTCTTGCAAATACACCCCTGTTGGAGACTGGCCCGCTGGGCGAATGAACCTTTTTGAATAGGGAAATTCGCCCAGGGGCTGGGCTCCTACAGGAGACAGCACCTTCACGGAGCGGGTCGGCGCGACACCGCATAGGGCGGCAAGCCCTGCAGCATGCGTCGCCCGTAACCCATGGACAGCAAGCGTTTGTCATAACAAATGACCCGCGCCTGGTCGGTTTCGGAGCGAATGGCGCGCCCGGTCCACTGCAAAAGTTTGATGCCAGTGGCGGGCACCACCAACTCTGAGAACGGGTCACGCCCGGCCCGCTTGAGCCATTCGGAGCGGGCCTCTTCCACCGGGTCAGACGGTGGGCTGAACGGCAGCTTGGTGATGAACACCGTCTCACACAAGGCACCGGGCAAGTCCAGCCCCTCACCAAAAGACTGCAAGCCAAAAATCACAGAAACACCGCCCGCCTCCACCCGCGCCTGATGAATGCCCAACAAACGGGCGCGGGCCAACTGGCCTTGCACCAGCACCACCTCCAGCAAACGCGCGTCGAGCGCATTCACCGCTGCCTGCATCTGCACCCGCGAGGTGAACAACACCAATGCGCCATGGGGCACGTCGCGCAAATCCGCCAGCAAGGCAGCCACCATCTCGCGGGTGTACTGCTCAACCTGTTTGGGGTCGGCGCTGGTGTCGGCCACGATCAACTGGCCTTGGGCTGCGTAATCAAACGGGCTGTCAACCGCCAGGGTACTGACCTGCGGCAAACCAGCCAGGCCGGTCTCAGACAGAAAAAAATCAAAACTGCCACAGGTGGTGAGCGACGCGGACGTGACCACCGCACCCCGCACCTGGCGCCACAGGTGCTGACGCAACAAATCGCCCGGCACGATGGGACAAGCATGGGCGCTAAGCTGCACCAGGCCAGAGCTGGTGTCAGACTTGAGCCACTTGGCCAGCGGTGGCTCATTCGTGGTGAGCCACTGCGCGCTGGTGGCCACCACGCTGTTGATTTTGGGTGCCAGCTGACCCAGTTTGGCGTATTCCAAGGCGCATTGCGCGGCTTGGGGTGGGTCTTCCTTGGCGCGTAATTTGAGTTCTGCACCCAGGGCTTCCAGTGCATCAGACAGCGCTACGGCATGGCCGTGGATCAGCTTGAAGGGCTCCAGCACCACCTCGGGCACCAGCCCATCCTTGAAGCGGTACACCGTGTCGTAAGTGCTTGACACCCCGCGCAGCAGCTCCATTGCCAGGCGGCTGGCCTCAAGCAGCCCGGTTTTGAGTTGTTGGGCCAGCGTGCTGACATCTTGCACCAGCACAAAGGCCATCTTGTCGGCCACCTCGATCAGGATTTTGGGCAACTTGTCCAGCCAGCGCAGGCCACTCAAGTCCATGGCGCTGGAAAACTGGTCCAGCGCCACGGCGGGCAGGTGGTGGCCTTCGTCAAACACCACCAGGCAGTTGTCCAGGTCTGGCAAAGCCTTCATGCCCAAAGAGGCCAGCACCAGGTCATGGTTGGCCACAATCACTTGCGCTTGCGCCAGCTGCATGCGGGCCTGGTAGTAACTACAGCCGCCAAAACGTGGGCAGTGGCGCGCCGTGCAGGTGTGGCGCTCGGCGGCCACGGTGCCCCAGTCTGAGGCATCGGGCTGCTCGGGCAGGCTGTCGCGGTCACCATCCCACTTGCCGGTGGCCAAGCCAGAGGCCAGGGTGTCGTACAGCTGCATACGGCGCTCAAGCGGGTCTTGCCACACCTGACCACGCAGGGGTTTGGCTGCTGCCACGGGCGATGCGGTGATGTCTTCATCGCCCTCAAACATGTCCAGCGGCTCGCCGCCGCTGCCCACCAGGCGCTCCAGCTTGAGTTTGCACACATAGCGGCCACGGCCTTTGGCCAGGGCGTAGGTGAACGGTGTGTCGAGCGCGGCGGCCAGTGCGGGCAGGTCTTTGGTCATCAGCTGCTCTTGCAGCGCCACGGTGGCGGTGGACACCACCACCCGGGTCTTGCGCGCCAGGGCCATGGCCACCGTGGTGGACAAGTAGGCGGCTGACTTGCCAACCCCCGTGCCCGCCTGGATGACGGTCACGGCGCTTTGCGGATCGTCTTGCTCACCCAGGGTGATGGCGTGCAGCGTGCTGGCGATGCGCTGTGCCATGTCGCGCTGGCCTGTGCGCGCCCGAAAACCAGGCGATGCCGCCACCATTTGGTCAAACGCGGCCAGTGCCACAGTGGCGAGGTCAGGGGCGCTCAATCGGGCACCTGCTTGCAGTACATGGAACGAAACTTCAACGAAGACACCCCTGAAATTGAAAAAAACCCCTGAGTATCGCTATTGGACAAGTCCAAAAACTATTTTTTCAGCTTCAGCTCGGTTTCCAGAAAATCAAACATCCGCTGCTCAGAGTTCTGGGTGACTTTGCTGCTGTAGAGGTAAGTTACGCGGTTGCCGCGCGAATCTGTCTTGCTGAACGTGTGCAGATTCTTGCAATCCCAGCAGTGTGTTGTCTCGGGGTAAACATGCCACTGCACCGGGCCACCCGCTGATTTGGCAGCTTCGAGTTTTGGCAGGCAATCAGCCGGTGGCGTTTCATTGTCCAAATCACCCATCAGCACCAGCAACGGTTTGTCCACATCCGGGTTGATCAAGTCATAGGCGGGGCCGGTCGGCGGGCGCAGTGTAAAACAGCCAGGATAGAACGACACTGCAGCTGCAAAACGGGTTCCGTCACCCAGGGCCTCGCCCCATGTCTTGCCACTCAGGGCCAAAGACACCATCGCACCCCAGGAGTACCCGGCATGGGCAATGCGCTCCTTGTCCACAAAATCAAATTTTTTCAAATGTGCAGCAGCCAACAAGGCATCTCGCGCGCCACGCATGAAGTTCACACCTGATTTGGGACCAGAGCACAGGGAATCGACACCCCGTGGCCCCATGCTGTCAATAACCAAGGCCACATAACCGCGCTGCACAGCGGTTTTGGCCCAATCCAACATGGACTGGTTTTGCCAACTGCCGCTGGCGTTGCGCAGGCCACCACACTGGTGCTGCAACACCAGAGCCGGAAACGGACCATTGCCGACTGGTTTGTACATGGCCATGGACGGGGTGCTGAAAAAACCAAATTCACTTAACTTGTCGGGGTAACTCAAATCCTGCGCAAGACTGGCAGCGTTGCGCAGGGCTTGGGGGCTGTGCACCTGCGCCACTGCCATGGGTGCACTTGCCACCAGAAGGCCGAACAGCAGTGCAGTTTGCAAAATGAGTGAAAGGCGGGGGAGGTTGTGTGTCATGCAGACACTATAAAACAGGCTTTCTTTATTGTCAAAATTAATAGCAAACTGTGCCCTCCAGCATTGCACCAGAGGCCATTTTTATCAAATTCCATCTGCGCCCGGTCACTTAACCAAATAAAGTGACCGCACAGCAAGACAGTGCGCAGGCATGTTCACCCATCGGTTTACTTGATGAACCCTTTGGCCTTCATGCGGTCACAGGCGTTTTGGCGTGGCATGTTCAGGGTGACACCTTTTTCTTTGGCGCGCGCCTCC
>JBIJDQ010000258.1:0-4145 GCA_044344025.1 Rhodoferax sp. | reverse complement strand
CACACCAAAGACGTGGCTCACACCTTGTTCGACCAAGCACTGGACCAACATATGGCCGCCAATTTGAGGAGTTGAAATGTCATTCATGGCTGGATTGTGCGGGAAAACCCAACCTGGCTGCTCACCGCGCTTGCATCGCTGATGGCCCTGTTGGTGCAGCCACACACACGGGCATGCACACCCAGGGTGCCAGCGACAGACTGATTTAAATCATGGAGTTTTCCCCTTTTTTTCTGATGTATGTCAACAACTCGGTGCACGCGAAGCGGAAAATGCCACATCAGTTGTTTCGGATGTTTAAAACTAATGACGCATACCCTCGCAAGCATGTTGAATTTTTACCTGTTTGTGCGAACTGACGCTTGCGTTACCTACGCCACCCTCGATTTTGTCTAATTAAAAAGGGAACACCTCATGAACCCCAGTGCCCAATGGATCGCGGGCTTCAAGTCGGACTATGACAAGCTGTTTGTCAAAAAATGGTCGTCCTACATGGGCGCTGTGCTGTTGGTGCTGGTGATTTTGGGCCTGATGGTCAATGGCATGGTGTGGGGCGTGTTTGGCGGTGTCAAGTTTTGGGGCGACCTGTTCAACAATCTGATTGGCTTGGGGCCATTGCTGGGTGTGCCTACCGAGCTGGAGTCCTTTTGGTCACATCGCATGTCACTGATGAATACAACTCTGGTTTTTGGCTCCCTGTGTGCCGCTCTGTTGTCGCGTCAGTTTGCGCCCAGCCGCCCACCCAAACTCGAATATGTGTGGGCCCTGTTGGGCGGCTGCCTGATGGGTGTGGGTGCTGCGCTGGCTGGCGGGTGCACCACGGGTGGTTTTTTTAACCCAGTGCTGCATGCGTCACCTGCGGGCTGGGCCATGTGGCTGGGCTTGCTGGCAGGCGCGGCCATTGGCTTCAAACTCTTGTTATGGACCATGGAAAACATCGAATGGGGCACCCAGGCACCACCGATGCTGCAAGTGCCAGCCCAAATGGTTCAGGCCTACCCGCTGTTGGGCCTGCTGGTGGCCACAGCGGTTGGGACTTGGGCCAGCCTGTGGCTGTATTCCGGTAATGAGCCCTTGGGCGTGCGCGGGCTGATTGTGTTGGCGGGCTTTGCCATTGGTTTTGTTTTGCACCGTTCACGCCTGTGTTTTGCCCGTGCGTTTCGTGAGCCCTTTGTCACTGGCGAGGGAGAAATGACCAAAGCGGTGATTTTGGCCCTGGCCATTGGCTTGCCACTGGCCGCAATGCTGTTTCAGAAAAAAGTCATTGACCCTTATGTTGCCATTCCTGCCACGTTCTGGATTGGCTCTCTTCTGGGGGGCCTGATCTTCGGCATCGGCATGGTGTTTGCTGGTGGCTGTGCATCAGGCTCCTTGTGGCGCATGGGTGAAGGCCATCTCAAGCTCTGGGTCAGCATGTTTTTCTTTGCCTGGTCAGGCTCTACGAGCAGCGCCCTGTTCAAAAAATTCCAGATCACGGCCATTGATGAGACCAACCTGGACACTTTTGAGCGCACCGCCATCGGCTTTCAGGCCTACTGGCCAGACATGTGGTCCGGCTGGGGCATCACCTTACTGGTGTCTGGTGGCCTGCTGCTGCTTTGGTACGCGCTGGTGCGCTACAACGAATCCACCGAAAAATTCACCCTGATGTGACACACATTGTTTTTAAAAGGAGTCTGTATGACATTCAAACGCATCCCCTTGATGGCCGCCCTGTGGTCAGCCCTGGCCATCTCGACCCTTCACGCCCAGACCACAGCACCAGCGGCGGCACCAGCCACGGCTTCAGCGCCAGTGGCTTCTTACTCGCCCGCCAACCCGGGACCAGGTTGGTTTAACAAGCTGGTGGACCTGGAGTTTGTCAAGAAGCAGGCTGCGATTCCAAAAGTGGACGGTGTGCTGCTGGTTGACTCACGCCCTGCAGCGCGCAAGTACGACCTGGGGCACATTCCCACTGCCGTCAACATTCCAGACACGCAGTTTGACAAGCTGGCCCCCACGCTGCTGCCCGCTGACAAGTCGATGCTGCTGGTGTTTTATTGCGAAGGCTATGACTGCATCCTCAGCCACAACGGGGCACACAAGGCTGAAAAACTGGGCTACACCAATGTACGGGTGTTTGCCGAAGGTTTCCCGGGGTGGATTGCGGGTGGCAACCTGCACGCGGTCAGCCCAGCCCACATCAAAAAATTGCTTGATGAAAAGGCACCGATCACCTTGGTGGACTCGCGCCCCAAAGAACGCAAATACGACCTGGGCCACATTCCTGGTGCCATCAGCCTGCCCGATTCCCAGTTTGACAAAATGGCCGCACAAGTGTTGCCCGCCGACAAGGCTGCTGCGTTGTACTTTTACTGCGAAGGCTTGACCTGTGTGCTGAGCAACAACTCGGCACTCAAAGCCATCAAGCTGGGCTACACCAACGTCAAGGTGGTACCTGACGGCTATCCCGGCTGGGAGAAGGCCTACGGCGCAGGCCCCACAACTGCTGGCGCAGCCGCACCCAAAGCACCAGTCATTGAGGCTGGGAAGGAATCAGGCACCATTTCCGTGGCATCGTTTGAGCGCATCTACAAGGAAGCCCCTGACAGCGTGCATTTCATTGATGTGCGCGACCCTGCGGAAGTGGCCACAGGTACTTTCAAAGGTGCACTCAACATGCCGGTGAGCACCCTTGAGAAAAATCTGGACAAACTTCCAAAAGACAAACAGATCATCTTCTTTTGTGGTGCCGGTTCCCGCAGTGGGGAAGCCTTCGACATGGTCAAGCTCTATAAACCCGAAATCAAACCGGTGTTTCTCGACGCAGCCATCAAATGGTCCAAGGATGGTGCCTACACCATCAAGGGCAACTAATTCACAAGGATCTTCATGAAACACACAACCTTTCTCCTCTCATCTCTGCTGGCTTTGTCACTCAACAGCGTGGCACAAACCCAGACGGAAACCTTCTTCAACGTCACCAGTGCCGACAACCAGGCGCAGGGCATGGCCATGGTGTTGGCCACCCAGGCGGCCGAACAAAAAGCTGCTGTGCGCATTTTGCTGTGCGGCCCAGCCGGTCAACTGGCATTGAAAACCTATGAACCTGCCGCGTTGAAGCCAAAAAATGTTACGCCAAAACAAATGATGACTGGCCTCATCAAGGCTGGGGCCACCGTTGAGGTGTGTGCATTGTTTTTACCTAATGCAGACAAAACACCGGCTGACCTGATTGAGGGTGTAGCGGTCGCCAAGCCCCCGGAAGTGGCGGCCTACATGCTCAAGCCAGGCGTGCGGGCATTCGGGTTTTAACGCTGCAACAGACGTTGGCAACCCACCAAGTTGCCCGTGCTTAGCGCTGGGTTCGGGCACCGACACCCAGCGCCGCCACCACGCTGAGCAGCAACATAGCGGCAGCCCCCATTAGCGTGGCACCAAACCAGCCCCGGTCCATGAAGACACCAAAAATCAGGGGAGAGAGGGCAAGCCCGGTGTCCAGCCCCGAATAAACCAGGCCGTACACGCGGCCGGTAGCCCCTTTGGGCGTCGCTTTCTTGATCATCATGTCTCGCGAGGGTCCACCAATGCCCACCGCAAAACCAGTAGTCGCCAGCACCACCATGGTCAGTGTGGCACCAAACATCCCGGTGCCGCACAAGGCCAGCAACACCGCTGCCGCAGTCATCGACATCGCCACCACCCGGTCGCTGTGGCGCGATTTGGCGGCAACAAAACCACCGATAAACATGCCGACAGCGCCACACAACATGTAAGCGGTAAGCGTCAATGTGGCCGCCTCAAAGCTGATGCCGTGCATGGCTTTCAGAATCGACACTGAAAAACTCTGCACCACCGCCAGCGTCATCGTCGAGAGCAAAAAAAATGCAAAGCACCACCACACCACAGGCAACTTCATGAAAGCCATGCTGTGCTCTGCGGTGGTGCCGGGGTGGTGGACGGCTGCCTGGGTTTGGAGCTTGTCACGCTGCACATACAACAAGGCGAGCACGGCCACAAAAAGCAGCGCCGCCGCCAGATAGGCGGTGCGCCAGTTGCTCAACGCCGTCACGGTGGCAAAAAACACCGGTGCTGCCGCCCAGCCCAGATTACCGGTGAGCCCGTGCGCGCTGAAGGCGTGACCCAATCGCGGTGCCGACACACGC
>JBIJDQ010000257.1:0-4146 GCA_044344025.1 Rhodoferax sp. | reverse complement strand
ACAAGGCCGCATACCCCGCGCTGGCCAAAGAACTGGTGCGCCGCATGAAGGGCGAGCTGCCGAAGAATTTTGCCCAAGTGGCGGTGGACGTGGCGGTAGCCGCCCACACCAAGGCCGACACCGTCGCTTCGCGCAAAGCCTCACAGTTGGCTCTTGAAGCGTTTACCGCCGCATTGCCTGAAATGTTGGGTGGTTCAGCGGACCTGACAGGATCCAACCTGACCAACACCAAGAGCACGCCCGCCTTGCGCTTTGACTCCTTGAGCGGCCTGGTGCTCAAGGATGCCGAAGGCCGGGGCGGACGCCACATCAGTTACGGCGTGCGCGAATTTGGCATGGCGGCCATCATGAATGGCGTGGTGCTGCACGGTGGCTACATTCCTTACGGCGGCACTTTCCTAACTTTTAGCGATTACAGCCGCAACGCCATCCGAATGGCGGCCCTCATGAAGCTGCGCGTGGTGCATGTGTTCACCCACGACAGCATTGGTCTTGGCGAAGACGGCCCGACCCACCAGTCCATCGAACACGCGGCCAGTCTGCGTCTGATTCCCAATCTGGACGTGTGGCGTCCGGGTGACACAGCAGAGACCGCCGTGGCTTGGGCCGTGGCGCTGCAAAACAAGGCCAAGCCCACGGCCCTGCTGTTAAGCCGCCAAAACATCAACTATGCGCCCAAGGCCAGCCTGGGTGACATCAGCAAGGGTGCGTATGTGCTTGCTGAACCCAGTGAAGTGGGTCTGAAAAAAAAGGCCCAAGCGGTGATCATTGCCACGGGGTCCGAGGTGCAATTGGCGCTCAAGGCTCAAGAGCTGCTGGCGACCAGAAAAATTTCGGTGCGTGTGGTGTCTATGCCCAGCAACACCACGTTTGATCAACAAGACGTGGCCTACAAGATGGCAGTATTGCCTGCTGGTGTGCCGCGTATCGCTGTGGAAATGGGCGTTAGCGACGGATGGTGGAAATACGGCTGTGCCGCCGTGGTGGGGATCGACAGCTACGGCGAATCGGCCCCGGCACCCGTGCTTTTTCAGCACTTTGGCTTTACCCCTGAAAATGTGGCAGACACGGTTGAAAAAGTGCTGCGCAAGTAACAAGTTTCGGTTTTTTTTTGTGTAACTTCTGGAGAAAAGTATGACGATCAAGATTGGTATCAACGGCTTTGGCCGCATCGGACGCAACGTGTTGCGCTCTGCCTTGCAGAGCTTCGACGACATTGAAGTGGTTGGCATTAATGACTTGCTGGAACCCAGTTACCTGGCTTACATGTTGCAATACGACTCGGTGCATGGCCGTTTCAAGGGCGATGTGTCTGTGGAAGGCAACACGCTGATCGTCAACGGCAAAAAAATCCGCCTGACGCAAGAGAAAGACCCAGCCAACCTGAAGTGGAACGAGATCGGTGCCGACATCGTGATCGAGTCTACCGGCATTTTCCTGGACAAGGCCGGTGGTGAAAAGCATATTGCAGCGGGCGCCAAAAAGGTCATTTTCTCGGCACCTTCCAAAGACGACACACCGATGTTTGTGTTTGGCGTGAACGACAAGACCTATGCCGGTCAAGCCATCATCAGCAACGCCTCTTGCACCACCAATTGCCTGGCCCCTTTGGCCAAGGTCATCAATGACAAGTTTGGTATCAAACGTGGCCTGATGACCACCGTGCACGCGGCAACAGCCACCCAAAAAACTGTTGACGGCCCGTCCAATAAGGACTGGCGCGGTGGCCGTGGCATTTTGGAAAACATCATCCCAAGCAGCACTGGCGCAGCCAAGGCCGTGGGCGTGGTCATTCCAGAGCTGAACAAAAAGCTCACTGGCATGTCGTTCCGTGTGCCAACCTCTGACGTGTCGGTGGTTGACTTGACCGTGGAACTCAACACCAGCGCCACCATGGCCGAAATTTGTGCCGAAATCAAGGCGCAGGCCGAGGGTGCCATGAAAGGCGTGTTGGGTTACACCGACGAAAAAGTGGTGGCCACCGACTTCCGTGGCGAAACCCGCACATCGGTGTTTGACGCCGATGCCTCCATCGCGCTGGACGGCACCTTTGTGAAACTGATTGCCTGGTACGACAACGAATGGGGCTACTCCAACAAGTGCCTGGAAATGGTGCGCGTGGTCGCCAAGTAAGCCGTTAAGGACTTGCTCTGGGGCCCTTGCCGACCGATTGGCAAGGGCCTTTTTTCTTGTACGGTATTTTTTATTGAATCACTTGGTGCCCCATGCTCACACTCTCCCTGGCTGACTTTTCCCTTGAACACTTCATGGCATATTACTGGCAGCAAAGGCCAGTGGTGATTCGCCAGGGCTTTGAACATTTTGAAGATCTGATCAGCCCCAACGACTTGGCTGGTTTGGCCATGGAAGAGGCGGTGGAGTCGCGCCTGGTGTATAAAAAAGACGAGCAATGGCAGGCCGAGTCTGGCCCGTTTGAGTCGTACAAGCGCTTTGGAAAAACCGGCTGGACGCTGATTGTGCAGGCGGTCAACCACTACTCACCCGAGGTGGCGGAACTGGTCAAGCCGTTTGCCTTCATTCCGAAATGGCGGCTTGATGACGTGATGATCAGCTACGCTACACCCGGCGGTGGGGTTGGGCCACACATTGATTTGTATGACGTGTTCATTTGCCAGGGTTCCGGCAGACGTCAGTGGCGCGTGGGTGACAAGGGCAACCACAAGCAGTTTGCGGCCCATGCCGCGCTGCTTCACACCGAGCCGTTTGAAGCCATCATCGATGTGGAGTTGCTGCCCGGCGACATTTTGTACATTCCGCCAGGTTTTCCGCATGACGGCATTACGCTCGAAGAGTCCATGAGTTACTCGGTGGGTTTTCGGGCCAAGTCGGGTTGCGACATGCTCAGTGGTCTGGCCGACTATGTCATCGACAAAGAACTGGGCAAAACCCTGCTGGCCGACCCCAAGCGCCCGATTGCGCACCACCAGGGCCAGATCGACACCAGTGACTTCACCCTGATCCGTGCCAATCTGCAAACCTTGCTCGACAACGATACGTTGATGGCCGACTTTGCCGGCAGTTATTTCTCCAAAACCAAATGCGCCCTGGATTTGCAGGCACTGGACGATCCACTTGACGCGGCCAATCTGGTGGACATGCTGCAAGAACAGCCGCTGATCCGCACCGGGGGTCTGCGCTGTTTTTATGTGGATGCCACGGTGGGGCAGGGCGTGTGTTACGTGGACGGTGAACGCTGTGCGTTTGGCGCAGACATGCAACAAATGCTAATCAACCTGTGTGACAACGACGAATTGAGCTTTGATCTGCTGGAAGCCGCGCTGCAAAACGCCGAATTTGTGCGCCAACTCACCGAGTGGGTGAACGCCGGGTACTGGTACTTTCAGGACTGAGTTTTCTGCAATTATCTATTCTTGAATTTGTGTAAACCTTTGAATTGATTAAGATATACAGATTTCATATCTATTCGTAAATCAATTCAAAATGACGGCTCCAGACCTCACATCCCAAATTTTGCAGACTTTGCGCCGACAAGGTGGTGTGTCCACCAGTGTTGAGTTTCAAGCCGCCTTGGGTGTGAGACAGCCCACGGTGTCACGGGCCTTGGCACAGTTGATACGGAAGGGTCAGGTGCAAAAGGTGGGGGCGGCACGCTCGCAGCGGTATGTGTTGCCGCGCCATGTGCCCGGTGTGGGTGCTCAAGTGCCGGTCATGCGCATTGATGCCTTGGGTCAGGCATCACCGTTTGCACACATGGTGCCACTGCACGGCGGTGCTGGTCAAGTTTTCACCGGCGGGCGATTCACCCGCCGACCAGCGGACCCGCGACCTGCTGGTGTGTGAACATTTGGCGCTGCAAACACTCAGCCCAGCCGGTTTGCCGGCCGCCCGTACCCAGGTGTTTGTCGGCGCGGGTCGGGTGTTTTTGGAGTCTGAGCGGTTTGACCGCACGATTTCTGGCGTCAAACCCCAAGTGAGTCCTCCGGGGCGCGTGGGCATGGTGTCATTTCAGGTGTATGACGCTGAATACGTGGGTGAGACGGACAACTGGGCCGCCACTGCCCACCGGATGGCCGCGCGCAAATTGCTCAACACCGAAGATGCCCAAACTCTGCGCCTGCTGGAAGCTTATGGCGTGCTGATTGCCAACACCGACCGGCATTACTG
>JBIJDQ010000256.1:0-4151 GCA_044344025.1 Rhodoferax sp. | reverse complement strand
CCGGTTTAGCGTGCAGCGGGCAGCAACTGCCTCAGATCCGCTGCGGTGAGTTCTGGTTTGGTGGCATAACGTGTAAAAAGCCGCAATTTTCCAGTGGTGTCATAAACGTAACTGCCCGCTGTGTGGTCAATGGTGTAGCTGGTGGGCGTGGGGCCATCGACTTTTTTGTAATACACCTTGAACTCTTTGGCCAGCGCAGCGGTCTTTTCGGGTGTGGTAACCAGGGCCAGAAAACTTGGGTCAAAGTTTTCCATGTAGGCCTTGAGCATCTCAGGCTTGTCACGCTCCGGGTCAACCGACACAAAAAGGCCTTGGAAACGGTCACCGTCTTTACCCAGGAGCTTTTTAATGGCGGCCATTTCCACCATCGAGGTGGGGCATACATCAGGGCATTGGGTATAACCAAAAAACACCATGACCACCTTGCCACTGAAGTCCTTGAGCGAGCGGGTCTGGCCATTGTGGTCGGGCAGGGAAAAGTCCTTGGCGTAATCGGCACCCGTGATGTCAATCGCCGTGAATTTTTGAGCGCCGGGAGAACAAGCCGAGAATAGGGCTACAGTGCCCGTCAAGGCTGCACAGATAGCTATTGATTTAAGAGCAGTTCGTTTATTCATGAGTGCCATCATAAACCGGCCCAACCCGCGCCGACCGCCTATACGTAATGGTCGATCAGCAGTGCCGCAAACAGCGCACTGAGGTGAATCAGCGAAAAACGAAAGGTTTTACGCGCCAGCAAGTCCGAGTAGTCGCGCCACAACCACCAAGCATGCAAAATAAAACCCACGTTCAACACCACCGCAACGCCCAGGTACAACCACGAACTCATGCCATAAATAAATGGCAGCAAGCACGCTGCAAACAAAATGAAGGTGTACAAGAGCACCATCAACCGGGTGAATTCGTTGCCATGGGTCACCGGCAGCATGGGCAAGCCAGAATTGCGGTAATCCTCCACCCTGTACAGCGCCAGCGCCCAAAAGTGCGGAGGGGTCCACAGGAAGATGATCAAAAACAAAATCAGCCCCTCAGGCCCCACCTGGCCTGCCATGGCGGCCCAACCCAGAACCGGTGGCATGGCCCCGGAAGCACCACCAATCACAATGTTTTGTGGCGTCAGGGGCTTCAAAATCACGGTGTAAATGACGGCGTACCCAATAAAGGTGGCAAACGTCAGCCCCATGGTGAGGGGGTTGACTGCAAAATACAGCAGTGCCGACCCCGCCGCGCACAAGGTGGCCGAAAACAGCAGGGTTTGTCGGTCTCCCAGCTCGCCTTTGGCAGTGGGGCGCCAGGCGGTTCGCTTCATTTTTGCATCAATGCCTTTTTCGATGATGCAGTTGAACGCAGCGGCAGCCCCGGCCACCAGCCAGATACCCAGACAAGATGCCGCCGCCACACCCACTTCACGCCAGGATGGCACACCGGGCACGGCAAGCACCATCCCAATCAGCGCACAAAACACAATCAACTGAATCACGCGCGGTTTGGTCAGCGCGTAGTACTGTGCAAAAGCCGATGGTGTGGCAGTTCCCACCGCGCGGCTCATGCTGGCCTTTCCGGGTGAATACCCTGTGCCGCCACCGCATCGGTCAAGTTTTGGCGGCTGTCCAATCGTCGCGGCGATGCGGACCTGGCGCTGGCCAAAACCCAGGTCAGCGTCAGCACCATGGCTGCCGCGCCAGCGGTGTGCAGCAAGGCCGCCAACAATGGCCAACCCAACACCACATTGCCCAAGCCAGACGCAAACTGTAAACCCACCAGTGCAGCCAGTACGCGGCTGTGGTTGCGCCATGCGCCATGGCGGTTGAGTTGCCAGGCCAAGGCCACCAACAAGGCCAGCACACCGTAAGCCATCAAACGGTGTGTGTAGTGAATGGCGGTCAGTGCGGCAAAGCTGATCGGTTCTCCAGCAGCAGTCACCCCCAGATGCCGCCACAGCTCAAAGCCTTGGGAAAAGTTCATGTCTGGCCACCAGCGGTTCTGGCACAAGGGGAAGTCGCTGCACGCCAGTACGGCATAGTTGGCACTCACCCAGCCACCCAGCACAATCTGCCATGCCAGCAAGGCTGCGGCAAGCCAGAGCCAGCGGTGCAACGAGACCGGCAGGACTTGGTATCTGGAAATACTGCTTCCCTGCACCACTTGCAAACACAGCAATACCAGCAGCGCCAAGGCGCCCGCCAAGTGCATGGTCACGATGGCAGGATACAACTTCAGAGTCACCGTCAACGCACCAAATGCCCCCTGCACACACACCCAGATCAGCGTCAGCGTGGCCAACCACGGGGGGTCGACCGCCGCTCTAGGGCCAACCTGTATCGCCACCGCATTGCGCCAGGTACGCCAACTTATGACCGCCATGGCCAAAATAAGGGCACCAACGCCTGTGGCTAGATAGCGATGGGTCATCTCAATCCAGGCCTTGGCATGTGTCACAGGGCCTGTTGGCATGGCCAATTGTGCTGCGGCAATGGCCTGATTCGCCCCAATCGGCGAGGTATGACCATAACACCCGGGCCAGTCCGGGCAGCCCAGACCAGAGTCCGTCAACCGGGTAAACGCGCCAAACAGCACCAGGTCAAATGTCAAAAACAGCGTCAACAAACGCAAGACCTGCACCTGTTGCAGCGGTGTCTTGTCGCGGTTGCGCCAATACACCCAAGCCAATGGCCCTAGGGCCAAAAGCAAACCAACCAGAAGAAGACTGGCCAACGGGGTCAGGTTGTAAAGGGCGTTGTCGCTCATACCGATAAGTACTTGGTGTTTTGCTTCAGCGTCCGACGGGGTCCCAGGGCAACGAAGCGCGCAGTAAATGCTCCATGTCGCGCTTGGCCTTGGCGGCAGCGACACTGTCAAGCCTGGAGGGAAAGCGCATCATGGTGTTGCCCATCGGGTCGACCACATAAAAAAAGTCCTGCTGTACCTTGCCCACTGGCACAGGGAGCCAAGCGAGCAGGGTTTGGGGGTCAACCCGCAACACGCTGGCACTGTCGTGTTTCAGATCAGTCGCCAGTTTTGGGTCAACCTGAGCCTGGTCGTTGATGAGCCAAAGCCAATCCAGCCGACCCATGTCCTTGCCCAGCATCAAACGAAACTGCCGCAACACAGACAACTGTTGCTGGCAGTCTCGCACACACGCACCCCCGTCCACTTTAATGAGCAGCCACTGCGCTTTGAGGGCAGGCAGGGGCAAGGTGGCACCATCCAGACCCGTGGCCAGCACTTGTGGCACCGGGCGCACCGGGGTAATCAATTCACCAAAACCAGCCTTACCCTGGGGCCGAATGACATAAAACGCAACATAGGCCACCAACACAGGCAGTGAGCAAGCCACCAGCACCGCCAACAGTTTTAGGCGGCCACTCAGGCGTGTGCTACTGACGGCACCGGGAGTCGGCATGGAATGCACTGCCAAACCCAGAACTTCATCAGTCGGTGGTTGGCTCATGCGCGTGACCCCTTACGAACACTTGCTGCCAAGTAAAAAACCAGCAATGCAACCGCCATGCCATACCACTGAAAGGCGTACCCTCGGTGCATGCCCACCCGGTCTTGCGGCGGTGCCCAATGGCGCACGAGCGTGTCGGGGACATCGCCCCCGGTTTGTTGCAGCACCACCGGCTGAAAGGCGTGACCGAGCAACTTCTCAAAGCGTGGCAGATCGACTCTGGACCAAAGCTTGGCTTGAACCTCAGCATGGTCAGGCATCAGGAAAAACTTCTTGGTGGATGGCACGGCCGCTAACCCGGTAATTTGCACCCGTCCCGCTGGCGTGGCAACCACAGGAAGCACTGAGCGGCCTTGTGACCACCCGACCCAGCCCCGGTTAATCAGAATCCGGGTGTTGCTGCCCTCGATTTGCAACGGGGTCAGCACGTGAACACCCGGTTGACCATTTTCTTGACGGTTGTCCAAAAAAATCTGATGTTGGGCATCGTAAACACCCACAACCGACATCGGCATGTCCTGGGCAGAAGGCCCGTCGAGCAACGCTGCACCCACCGGTGCGAACCCAAGCTGAGTGCGAAGCGCACGCTGCGCAAGCTCCGCTGCCAAGCGGTCACCTTTTTGGGTCTGCCACATTCCGAGGTTCATGAAAACGGCGACACCCAGCACCATGGCCAGAGTGGGAATCAAGCGAAACTGAA
>JBIJDQ010000255.1:0-4154 GCA_044344025.1 Rhodoferax sp. | reverse complement strand
TCACTTTCTACTTGAGAAGTTGCTGGCGCATGCGCGCGAAAGCAATCTCGACATGCCGTTTTCTGCCACCACCAGTTACGTCAACACCATTGGGGTAGACCAAGAAGAGCGTTGCCCAGGCAACATCGAAATTGAAGAACGCCTGCGCGCCTACATGCGCTGGAACGCCATGGCCATGGTGGTCAAGGCCAACCGTCACTACCCCGAAGACGGTGGTGACCTCGGTGGGCATATTGGCTCGTTTGCCTCGCTGGCCCACATGTTCGGTGCTGGGTTTAACCACTTTTGGCATGCCGAGACTGAAGGCCACGGGGGTGACTGCCTCTATATTCAGGGCCATGTGGCACCGGGGGTGTATGCCCGTGCCTACCTTGAAGGGCGTTTGACCGAAGAACAACTGCTCAACTTCCGTCAGGAAACCGCTGGCAAAGGCTTGTCCAGTTACCCACACCCCAAGTTGATGCCCAATTTTTGGCAGTTCCCCACCGTGTCCATGGGCCTTGGCCCCCTGATGGCCATTTACCAGGCGCGCTTTCTCAAATACCTGCATGCCCGTGGCATTGCCAATACCGAGAACCGCAAGGTCTGGGTGTTTTGTGGCGACGGTGAAATGGACGAGGTCGAATCCCTGGGCGCCATCGGTCTGGCCGCACGCGAGAAGCTGGACAACCTGATTTTTGTCATCAACTGCAATCTGCAACGTCTGGATGGCCCGGTGCGTGGCAACGGCAAGATCGTGCAAGAGTTGGAAGGTGAATTCCGTGGTTCCGGCTGGAACGTCATCAAGCTGTTGTGGGGCAGCGAGTGGGACCCTCTGCTGGCCCGAGACAAAGAAGGTGCGTTGCGAAAAGTGATGATGGACACGCTGGACGGTGACTACCAGTCCTTCAAGGCCAATGACGGTGCGTTTGTGCGCAAAAACTTCTTTGGCCGCTCGCCTGAGACCTTGGAAATGGTCGCCAAAATGAGCGACGACGACATATGGGCTTTGCGCCGGGGTGGCCATGACCCACAAAAGGTCTATGCGGCTTACCACAAGGCGGTCAACCACAAGGGCCAGCCGACCGTGTTGCTGATCAAAACCGTCAAGGGTTTTGGCATGGGCAAGAGTGGTGAGGGTAAAAACAACGTGCACCAGACTAAAAAACTCACCGACGAAGACATCAAAATCTTCCGTGACCGTTTCAACATTCCCGTGCCAGACAGCCAGATTGCCGACATTCCGTTCTACAAACCGGCCGACGATACCCCTGAAATGCAGTACCTCCATGCACGCCGCAAGGCGTTGGGTGGCTACCTGCCGCACCGCCGGACCCAGGCTGACGAATCATTTACCGTGCCGTCGCTCGACACTTTCAAATCGGTGATGGAAGCCACCCCAGAGGGGCGTGAGATTTCCACCACACAAGCTTTTGTGCGTTTTATCACCCAGTTGCTGCGTGACCAGGCATTGGGCCAGCGCGTGGTGCCAATTTTGGTGGACGAAGCCCGCACCTTTGGCATGGAAGGCCTTTTCCGCCAGATCGGCATCTACAACCCGGCGGGTCAAAACTACACACCGGTGGACAAAGACCAAGTGATGTATTACCGCGAAGACAAAGCGGGCCAGATTCTGCAAGAAGGCATCAACGAAGCCGGTGGTATGGCCAGCTGGATTGCAGCGGCCACCAGTTACAGCACCAATAACCGCATCATGGTGCCGTTTTACGTGTACTACTCGATGTTTGGCTTCCAGCGCATTGGTGATTTGGCCTGGGCCGCAGGTGACATGCAAGCGCGTGGCTTCTTGCTGGGGGGTACCTCAGGGCGCACCACGCTTAATGGTGAAGGCCTGCAGCACGAAGACGGCCACAGCCACATTCTGGCGGGCACCATTCCGAACTGCGTCAGCTATGACCCGACCTTTGCGCATGAGGTGGGTGTGATCCTGCACCACGGCCTCAAACGCATGGTGGAGAAACAAGACAACGTCTTCTATTACCTGACCCTGCTGAACGAAAACTACGCCATGCCCGGCCTGACCCCCGGCACCGAAGAGCAAATCATCAAGGGCATGTACCTGTGCAAGCCAGGTTCCGACGGCACAGGCCCACGTGTGCAATTGCTGGGCTCAGGCACCATTCTGCGTGAGAGTTTTGTGGCGCAACAACTGCTGGCTGACGACTGGGGTGTGACGGCGGACGTGTGGAGCTGCCCAAGCTTTAACGAGCTGGCCCGTGACGGCCAGGCTTGTGAGCGTGACAACCTGCTGCACCCGACCGCGGACGCAAAGTTGTCGTTTGTGGCGCAACAACTGCAAGGCCATGAGGGCCCAGTGGTGGCCTCTACCGACTACATCAAGTCATATGCTGAGCAGATTCGCTCTTTTGTTCCCAAGGGCCGTACGTACAAGGTGCTGGGCACAGACGGTTATGGGCGCAGTGATTTCCGCTCCAAACTGCGTGAGCACTTTGAGATCAACCGCCATTACATTGTGGTGGCCGCACTCAAGGCGCTCAGTGAGGACGGCAAGCTGCCCGTGGCCACGGTGGCAGAAGCCATCGCCAAGTACGGCATCAACACCGACAAAGTGAACCCTCTTTACGCCTAAGCTCCCAATAAAATAGGAAGAACAACATGGCAATCATTGAAATTAAAGTGCCCGATATTGGCGACTTCGCGGAAGTGACTGTGATCGAACTGCTGGTCAAACCCGGCGACACCGTCAAGGCCGAACAAAGTCTGCTAACCGTCGAATCCGATAAAGCCTCGATGGAGATTCCCTCAAGCCACGCCGGCGTGGTCAAGGAGCTCAAAGTCGCCTTGGGCGACAAGGTCAGCGAAGGCTCGCTGGTGCTGATGCTTGAGGTGGCTGGTGAGGCCAGTGCAACACCTGCTGCGCCGGTGGCAGCTGCGGCAGCACATGTTTCTGCATCAAATCAGCCTGCAGTGCCCATTCAGCAAGCACCAGTAGCTACAAATTTAGTAGCATATGGTCCGGTTGAAGTGCGAGTGCCTGACATTGGCGACTTCAAAGATGTGACTGTGATCGAGGTCATGGTCAAGGCGGGGGACACCATCAAGGTAGAGCAAAGCCTGATCACCGTCGAGTCCGACAAAGCATCGATGGAAATCCCATCCAGCGCGGCAGGTGTCATCAAAGACCTTAAAGTCAAGTTGGGTGACAAGGTGAACATTGGTGACTTGCTGGCCATTTTGGAAGGCACTGCGTCTGTGGTGTCTGCACCGGCAGCAGCCGTTGCTTCGTCGGCTGTGTCGGCACCTGTTGCTGCTGTTGCAACCGTCGCCGCACCGGCCGCAGCCCTGGCTGTGCCTGCACACAACCCCACCACTGCTCCGGTTGGTTTGCCCCACGCATCGCCTTCGGTTCGCAAGTTTGCCCGCGAGTTGGGTGTGCCTTTGAATGAAGTCAAAGGCAGTGGTCTGAAAGGCCGCATCACAGATTTGGACATCCGGTCGTTCACCCGTTCGGTGATGAGTGGCGCTATTCAAACTGTTGCGGCTCAAGCCCAAAGCAAGAGCACGGCAGCCGCACCAGCCAATGATGGTGCTGGTCTGGGCCTGATTCCGTGGCCGAAGGTTGACTTCACCAAGTTCGGCCCGATCGAGCGCAAGGACATGTCGCGCATCAAGAAAATCAGTGGTGCCAACCTGTTGCGCAATGCCATCATGATTCCGGCCGTCACCAACCACGACGACTGCGACATCACCGACCTGGAAGCCTTCCGGGTCTCGACCAACAAGGAGAACGAGAAGTCGGGCGTGAAAGTCACCATGCTGGCCTTTTTGATCAAGGCGTGTGTGTCTGCGCTCAAGAAATTCCCGGATTTCAACAGCTCGCTTGACGGTGACGCGATCATCTACAAGCAGTATTTCCACATTGGTTTTGCGGCCGACACGCCCAATGGCTTGATGGTGCCGGTGATCAAGGATTGCGACAAAAAAGGCATCTTCCAGATTTCGCAGGAAATGAGTGAACTGGCCAAAAAGGCGCGTGACGGCAAGCTGAGCCCGGCAGAAATGTCCGGCGCATCGTTCACCATCTCCAGTCTGGGCGGCATTGGCGGGCGCTACTTCACCCCCATCATCAACGCCCCAGAGGTGGCCATCTTGGGTGTGTGCAAATCCACCATTGAGCCGGCGTGGGACGGCAA
>JBIJDQ010000254.1:0-4180 GCA_044344025.1 Rhodoferax sp. | reverse complement strand
TCATGCTGAAAAACAGGACCTGTCCCAAGCTGAGGCCATCACCAATTGGGTGGTCAAGCAAGGGGCGGACAAGGCCAAATTCCTTGAGCACTTCAACTCCTTTGCCGTGGCCACCAAGGCAACCCGGGCCAAACAACTGACCAATGCCTACTTGCTTGAAGGTGTGCCTGCGCTCGGTGTGGCGGGCCGGTATTACACCGACGGCTCCATGGCAAAAAGCATGGACCGTGCACTGCAGGTGACTGATTTCCTGGTGGCCCAGGTGCGCAGTAGCCGCTGATCCGGGCCTGGTCTGACCCCCCTTTGTTACGGGTCCTGGCCCGTTACAATGCGGCACAAACTTAATGCAAGATTCGTGCCTCTATGAAACTTCCCATCGCTTCCTGGTTTTTGCTGAGTGCCTTGGCCATGGCAGTGCCATGCGCAATGGCTGAAAAAGCCGACCGCAACAAGCCCATGAATGTCGAGGCAGATGCCTTGCGGTACGACGACGTCAAACAACTGAGTGTGTTCACCGGCAACGTCGTGCTGACCAAGGGCACCATCCTGATTCGGGGTGCCAGGATCGAGGTGCGCCAGGACCCTCAGGGCCACCAGTTTGGCCTAGTCACTGCCGAGTCAGGAAAAAGGGCTTTTTTCAGGCAAAAGCGCGAGGGTGTGGACGAGTACATCGAGGGCGAAGGAGAGGTCATCGACTACGATGGCCGCCAAGACACCGTCAAATTCATCACCCGGGCGCAGTTGCGCCGCTACCAGGGTGCCGTCCTTAACGATGAGTTCAACGCCGGTGTGATTGTTTACAACAACACCACAGATGTCTTCAGCCTGGACGGCGCTGCGGGCACGGGCTCGGCCAGCAGCACCGGACAGCCCGGTGCACCGGCGGGTCGGGTGCGGGCCATGTTGACACCCAAAGCGGATGCCGCAGCGCCAGCGCCGGGTACGTCGTTGCAAGCCAGCCCACAGCTTGGCGGAGCCAGCCGCTGATGGCTACACCCGCAGCCAAACCAGACGCCGGCCCAAACGACAGCCGCCTGGAAGCCCATCATCTGAAAAAAACTTACGGCAGCCGCACCGTGGTGAAAGACGTGTCGCTCACTGTGCGCAAGGGCGAAGTGGTCGGGCTACTCGGCCCCAATGGCGCGGGCAAAACCACCTCTTTTTACATGATTGTGGGCTTGGTGCGCGCCACTGCGGGCGACATCACCATCGACGGCCAATCCATCGAAGACATGCCGATTCACCGGCGCTCCCGGCTGGGCTTGAGTTACCTGCCCCAGGAAGCCTCCATTTTTCGCAAACTCAATGTGCAAGACAACGTGCGTGCCGTGCTTGAACTGCAGCTTGATGCCCATGGCAAGCCGCTTGCCAAAGCGGAGATTGAGTTGCGCCTGACTGGCCTGCTGCAAGACTTGCGGGTGGACCATTTGCGGGAGTCCAGTGCGTTGTCGCTGTCCGGCGGTGAGCGCAGACGCGTCGAGATTGCCCGTGCCCTGGCCACCCAACCCCGCTTTATTTTGCTGGACGAGCCGTTTGCGGGCATCGACCCGATTGCCGTGATCGAGATTCAGCGCATCATCAGCTTCCTGAAAAGCCGGGGTATTGGTGTACTCATCACCGACCACAATGTGCGCGAAACCTTGGGCATTTGTGACCATGCCTACATCATCAGTGACGGCACCGTGCTGGCCGAAGGCACCCCTGCCGAGATCATCAACAACGTGGATGTGCGCCGGGTGTACCTGGGTGAACACTTCAGAATGTAAACCAATGGCCTGCGCACCTGACACGCTTCTCAATTACCCGGTATCGCCATGAGGCAAGGCCTCTCTTTACGCACCTCCCAACATCTGGCGCTCACACCGCAGTTGCAGCAGTCGATTCGCCTGCTGCAACTCTCCACCCTGGAGTTGAGCAGTGAAGTGGACCAGATGCTCGACGAAAACCCGTTCCTGGAGCGCACCGCAGACGAAGCCGAACGCGAGTCGTTTGGCCTGGCGCAGGCCGATGCGGGGGTCAGTCAGAATGACAAAGACCTTGAATCTGCTATTTATTCAGGAGCTACCGAGACATACCAGACAAGCACTGCAGCCTCAAGTGATTCAAAAAACTCAGAAGAGAGCAGTTTTTCAGCGGATGATGGCCCAAGCTGGGAGGGCGACGGCACCGTTAGCCTCAGCCCGGACGACAGCGAATGGGGGGGTGAGGCGCGCGCCAAGGGCAACAACCTCAGTGGTGACGACGACATGGATGCCACCGAACTGGCCCGCAACCACGAGTCACTGCAAAGCTTTTTGCACCGCCAGGCGCTGGCCCTGCGCCTGAGCCCCGAGGACAGCGCAGCGCTGCGGTTCCTGATCGAATCCCTCAATGAGGACGGTTACCTGGAAGACGACCTCACCGACCTGGCTCGTGGCCTGGCCGGTGACGATGCCGAACAGGTCGAGGATCTGGTGCACCACTTCACCGTGGCGCAGCGTTTGTTGCAAAGCCTGGAGCCCACCGGTGTGGGTGCCGTTGGTCTGGCCGAATGCCTGAGTCTGCAACTCAAAGCGCTCCAGAACAACCCGGCGTTTGATGCAGAAACCGTTCGCGTGGGCTTGCGCGTTTGTGCGCAACCGCTGGACCTGCTGGCCCGGCGTGATGTCAAACATCTGATGCCGCTGTGCGCTGCCACGGATGCCCAGGTGCGTGCGGCCATTGCCCTGATCGGACGGTTGGAGCCCAAACCAGGGCGGCGATTCATTGACGTGGAACGCAACATCGTGGTGCCTGATGTGTTGGTGGTACCCATTGGAAATAGCCTGCCCACCCGGTTCCAGGTACGCCTTAACCCCGAGGTGATGCCGCGCCTGCGGGTGCATGACATTTACGCCAATGCGCTCAAGGGCCACAAGGCCGGTGGCAACGATGCCGCCAACTTTGCCGCACTACAACAGCGCCTACAGGAAGCGCGCTGGTTCATCAAGAACATTCAGCAGCGTTTTGACACCATTTTGCGGGTCAGCTCGGCCATTGTGGAGCGTCAAAAGAGCTTTTTTGTCCATGGTGAACTCGCCATGCGCCCCTTGGTGCTGCGTGAAATTGCCGACGAACTGGGCCTGCACGAATCCACCATCAGCCGGGTCACCACCGCCAAATACATGGCCACGCCGTTTGGCACCTTCGAGCTGAAGTACTTTTTTGGCTCTGGCCTGGGTACCGAGTCGGGCGGCAATGCCTCCAGTACAGCAGTGCGCGCCCTGATCAAGCAGTTTGTCGCCGCTGAAAGCCCCAAAAAGCCACTCAGTGACAACCAGATCGCCGACATGCTCAAAGAGCAGGGCATCGAATGCGCCCGGCGCACCGTGGCCAAATACCGCGAAGGGCTGCGTATTGCGCCGGCTTCGCTTAGAAAAGAGCTTTGAAGCCTTGCGGAGCCCATGTGCGCCAGCTCTGCGAACTTGTCGGCTATAGACAGTCCAACGCGGCAAAAAGCAGCAGCTTGATGAGGCGCAATGATCGCCACACCAGAACACCAGGAAAACCATGAACCAACTCCAACTCTTCCTCCCTTGCGCCGCCGGTGTTGAGGACTACCTTGCCCCCGAGGTGCTGCGCATCACCGGGCTGCCACCGGGCTGCATCACCAAGCAGCGCGGCGGCGTGGCGGTGCGCACCTCGCTGGCGCAGGCCATGTTGCTTAACCTTTACAGCCGCCTGGCCCAGCGTGTGCTGGTGCTGCTGAGTTACACCGAATACCGCCACGAGCAGGACCTGTACCGCGCTGCCAGTGAGGTCGAGTGGGAGCGCTGGTTTACCCCGCGCGAAAGCATCAAGGTTGAAATCACCGCCCAGCACTGCCCGCTGACTTCTCTGAACTTTGCCGCCCTCAAGGTCAAGGACGCGGTGTGTGACCGTTTTCGCACCGTGGCCAATGGCGTGCGCCCGGACGTCAACACCCAGTGGCCCGATGTGCGCATCTACACCCACCTGACCACCGACAGCTGCTCGATTTACATCGACACCTCGGGCGAGCCGCTGTTCAAGCGTGGCTGGCGCGAGGACAAGGGCGATGCGCCCCTGAAAGAAACCCTGGCCGCAGCCATGCTGGCGGCCACCGGCTGGTTTGACGGTGACGACGACCTCAAACCGCTGTACGACCCCTGCTGCGGCAGCGGCACCATTGCCATCGAGGCGG
>JBIJDQ010000253.1:0-4199 GCA_044344025.1 Rhodoferax sp. | reverse complement strand
AGGCAAGTCTTGTGCGCCCCAGGCGGCCAGGTTGGCTGCGTTCAGGTGCGCAAGCAGGGTGCGCTGGCCGAGTCCGGCATCAAACTGCCAGTCGGGGCGCACGCTGACTGACACATGGTTGCCCAGGCTGCGCAGCCGGGCCTCAAACGCCGGTGTCGCTCCAGCGCTGAAAATCAGTTCGCCCGCACCAATGCGCTGCACCCAGTCGGCCAGGTCGTCGCTGGCGCATTCGGCCAGCATGACCTCGCCCTGGGTCACGCTCAGCCAGGCCAGGCCGCAGGTGTTGCGCGGTGCCTGATGCACCGCCAGCAGCAGCGATTCGGTTTTGTCACCCAGCAACTCCAGGTCAGTCAGGGTGCCAGGGGTCACCACCCGCACCACTTTGCGTTCGACCGGACCTTTGGCCGTGGCCACGTCACCCACTTGCTCACAAATGGCCACCGATTCGCCCAGTTTGATGAGCCGCGCCAGGTAGGTGTCCACCGCATGAAACGGCACCCCCGCCATGGTGACCGGTTGCCCGGCACTTTGGCCGCGCTGTGTCAGGGTGATGTTGAGCAGGCGGGCGGCTTTTTCGGCATCGTCGTAAAACAGCTCGTAAAAATCACCCATGCGGTAAAAGAGCAGGGTGTTGGGGTGGTCGGCTTTGAGGCCCCAGTACTGCTGCATCATCGGCGTGTGAGTTTTGACCTCTTCCGGCGCTGCTTTGAAAGTGAAATTTTCTTTATACATCAACCACTTAAGCGATGGTTCGCTTCCTTCTTACGCCTGCAATTGTCTTCATGTTCCTGCATTTCAGTTTCAGTCCCCTTTGGGTGGTGGGTGGCCTGAAATGTTCTGCCGATTATCAAGGGGCTTTTACTTGTCGAGGTTCCTGCTGTTGGTGGCTGTTCAAAGGTACCATAATGGCTTTTGGTGCTGGAAATGCCGATACGTTGGTGCGGCCTGATGGGCCGGGTTTGACGCGCAAGTTGTGGACAGCACGGGTTTGGCTGGTCAAGCAGTTTGATCCGGCACGGTTGATTGAAGTCATCCAATCGGTAATCAAGTAAAAAAGTCCGAATTGGCAATCAGGTTAAAAGACAAATCAGGAGACAGTTATGGCTGAAGTGCATCAAGATGCGGGTGGTTCCGGTGCTGACTTTGATCTAAGTCAGTTTTATCAGATTTTCTTTGAGGAAGCCGGTGAGAACCTGGATTTGATGGAGCAGATGTTGCTCAATTTGAATCTGGAGACCGCCGATGACGAAGAGTTGAACGGTATCTTTCGCTGTGCGCATTCCGTCAAAGGCGGTGCTGCAACCTTCGGTTTTTCCGATGTGGCGGAGCTGACGCATCAGATGGAATCTTTGCTTGACCGTTTGCGTCGGCATGAATTGAAGCCCAACTCCGCCATGGTGGATGTTTTGCTGGAGTCGGCCGATGCATCACGCGGTCTGTTGGCACGCCATCAGGCAGGTGGCGAAGGTGAAGCGCCGCCCACCGGTGATCTGGTGCGCAGGATTCGATCTTTGGTGGCTGGAGAAACGGTTGCCCCGAGCACACCGGTTGCAGCAGCCCCGGCGCCAACCGCTCCGGCACCAGTCGCCGTGGTCGCTGCGCCAGTTGCCGTACAGGCAGTTGCCAAGCCAGCGTTGAACAGCTTACGTCACCTCGTGATTACCATCAGTCAACTAGACCGTCAGGATCAGGCTGATTCCTTGATGGAGCTTTTTCGTGACATTCCTGGCCTGGGCGACATCAAGGCCGAGCCAGTTGTGCCGAATGGCCCTCGCGTATTTGCGGTCAACACCACCTCAAGCAACGAGGACTTGCTTGATTTGTTTGCGTTTCACGTGTCCCGTGAGCAGGTTGTGATTTGTGACAAGGGCGCTGAGCCAGCAGTCGCGGCACCGCTGCCTGTCGCAGAGTTTGGATTTTTTGACGGTGCACCGGGCGCGCCTGAGTCGCCGGTAACTGTGCCGGTGCCAGCACCGGTGGCAGCGCTGGTCACCAAGCCTGCGGTTGCCAAGCCTGCGGCTGCCGCTGGCGCCCAAACTGAGGCTGCCACCATCCGCGTGGCCATCAGCAAAGTGGACCAGCTGATCAACCTGGTGGGTGAACTTGTGATCACGCAGGCCATGCTGGCGCAAAACAGTCGTGCACTTGACCCTGCTTTGTACCAGCAGTTGTTGACTGGTTTGACCGATCTGGACCGCAACACCCGAGACCTGCAAGAGTCGGTGATGTCCATCCGGATGATTCCCATGTCGATCGTGTTCAGCCGCTTCCCTCGCATGTTGCGGGATCTGGCAGGCAAGCTGGGCAAAAAGGTGGACTTCGTCACGCAAGGGGAGGCGACTGAGCTTGACAAGGGTTTGGTTGAGAAAATCACCGACCCGTTGACGCACCTGGTTCGCAACAGTTGTGACCATGGCATTGAAATGCCGGCGGACCGGATTCGGGCGGGTAAATCAGAAACCGGCACGATCACCTTGAGTGCCGCGCACCAAGGCGGCTCTATCGTGATTGAGGTTCGCGACGACGGACACGGCATGTCGCGTGAAAAAATCCTGTCTAAAGCCCGCGAGAAGGGTCTGGATGTGTCCGACACCATGACCGATGGCGAGGTCTGGCAACTGATCTTTGCACCTGGTTTTTCAACCGCCGAGGTTGTCACGGATGTATCGGGACGAGGCGTGGGCATGGATGTTGTGAAGCGAAACATCACGGCACTCAACGGCACGGTTGACATCGAATCCACCGAGGGCTATGGCATGAAGGTTTCGGTTCGCCTGCCGTTGACGTTGGCCATCATGGATGGCATGTCGGTTGGGGTTGGGAATGAGGTTTATATTTTGCCGTTGTCATCGGTGGTAGAGTCATTCCAGGTCAAGTCGGACGCGGTGAGCACGGTCGGGCAAGGTGCCCAACTGGTCAAGGTGCGTGATGAATTCATGCCGGTGATTGAATTGGAGAAAGTGTTTCAGGTGCCCCGCTTTGATTCGGACAAGACAAGTGACATCATGGTGGTAATTGAAGCTGAGGGCAGCCGTGTGGTATTGCTGGTGGACGAGTTGCTGGGGCAGCAGCAGGTGGTGGTGAAGAACCTTGAGTCCAACTATCGCAAGGTGCCTAATGTCTCAGGCGCAACAATTCTTGGCGATGGCAAGGTGGCTTTGATTCTTGATACCGCAGCGTTGGTTCGCCGTTCACGCCATTGAAGCGTGGGGTAAATTCAGGAGAAGACAGATGAGTGCAATTGAAAAAATAACTGATTCCGTGGCCGCTGGTGCGCGTGAATACCTTACTTTTCGCTTGAGCCGTGAGGAATACGGCATTGATATTTTGAAGGTTCAGGAAATCCGTGGTTATGAGCCACCCACACGCATTGCCAATGCGCCGGATTTCATCAAAGGGGTGGTCAATTTGCGCGGCACGATTGTCCCGATTGTCGACATGCGCCTGAAATTCAATTGCGCCAGTGCGCAGTACGATGCGTTCACGGTGGTCATCATTCTCAATTTGCGTCAGCGCATTGTGGGCATTGTGGTTGATTCGGTCAGTGATGTGATGGAACTCGCGCCCGAGAATTTGCGTGCGGCACCCGAGGTTGACAGCGTGATTGACAGTGATGCGGTGATTGGCCTGGGGTCTCTTGCCGACAGAATGTTGATCTTGCTGGACATTGAAAAATTAATGTCAGGCGTTGACATGGGCCTTGTGTCCTAGCCTTGCTGACGGTTATAGGCCTGTAGCCAGATGGCAGTTCTTCAAGCAGGCCAGGCTCAGCGGGACGCTGGCTTGTCTGACCCACAGGGGCGAGAGTTTGCCTGGTCGGACGCAGATTTTGACCGGGTCCAGTCGCTGATTTACCAGCGTGCCGGCATCAGTTTGCATGACGGCAAGCATGCCATGGTCTACAGCCGACTGTCCAGACGGCTGCGTGAAACCGGGCATCAAAGCTTTAAGGTCTACCTGACTTGGCTGGAAAACCAGGATGGGCCGGAGTGGCAGGAGTTCGTCAATGCGCTCACGACCAACCTGACATCGTTTTTCCGCGAGCATCACCATTTTGAAATTCTCAGCGAGTATTTGAAGTCAAACAAGGCCCATGCCGCTTGGAGGGTCTGGTGCAGCGCTGCGTCAACCGGCGAGGAGCCCTATTCGATCCTGATGACTGCGGCCGATGCGCTTGGGGCGAACGCACACTTCAAGCT
>JBIJDQ010000252.1:0-4208 GCA_044344025.1 Rhodoferax sp. | reverse complement strand
ACCTTGAACCCACAAAACCAAACCCTTGATGAGGATGGCGCGCACGCCTGGCAGTCGCGCCAGCAAGAGCAGTTGCGCGCCCAGGTGCTGGAATTGCTGACCGGTGGCACATCGCTTGATCTGGTGCTGGCGGCGCTGGCCAATGGTGTTGCGGTTTTGCAGCCCAACAAGGCACGGGAACAACACCAGTCCCTCGTGCGCCTGCAAAACAGCGAGGCCCGTCTTCGCGCACTGGTTGAACACACCTCCGAAGCCATTGTGGTGCACCAGGCCACCCGCATCGTTTACGTCAACCCGGCCGCCGTCAAGCTGTTTGGAGCGGCCACGACAAGCGATTTGCTGGGCACGTCAACGAAAGATCGCATTCACCCCGCCTACGTGCAACAGCAAATGACCCGCCTGGAGGGCATTGTGCAACGCCAGCCCATGGTGCCCCTGGTGGAGTCGCGTTTTGTCAGGCTTGATGGCAGTGCGTTTGATGTTGAGGTACAGGGCACTGCCATTGTGTACGGCGGTGAAAACGCGGTGCATGTGTCGATTCGCGACATCACGCGGCGCAAACAAACCGAGCAGCGCCTGCGGGTGGCGGCCAGTGTGTTCAGCCATGCGCTTGAAGGCATTTTGATCACCACGTCCGATGGCACCATCATGGATGTCAATGAGGCCTTTACCCGCATCACCGGGTACACCCGTGCAGACGTGCTGGGCCATAACCCCCGCATGCTGGGGTCAGGCCGACAAGACCGGGCGTTTTATGCGGCCATGTGGCAACACCTGACCGGCCCCGGCCAATGGTCAGGCGAAGTATGGAACCGCCGCAAATCGGGCGAGGTTTACGTGCAGTTGCAGCACATCAGCGCGGTGCGCGACCTGCAAGGCCAGATTACCCAATATGTGGCCATTTTTTCAGACATCACGGCCCGCAAAGAGCAAGAAGCCCGGCTGGTCCAGATGGCCCATTTTGATGCCCTTACCGGTTTGCCCAATCGGGTGTTGAAGGCGGACCGCCTGCAGCAAGCCATGGCCCAGGTGCTGCGCCGGGGGCAGCGCCTGGCGCTGGTCTATATTGACCTGGACGGCTTCAAGACCGTCAACGACACCTATGGCCACGCCGCCGGTGACCACCTGCTCATTGCCCTTTCACAACTGATGAAACAGGCCTTGCGCGAAGGCGACACCATAAGCCGGGTGGGTGGCGACGAATTCGCCGCCGTGCTGGTTGACCTGGACCACGAGCAGGACTGTGAGCCCGTGCTGCAGCGCCTGCTGAATGCGGCCCATGCCAAGGTGGATTACGCTGGCAAACAGCTTCAGGTGTCGGCCAGCCTGGGGGTTACCTTTTACCCGCAAGTCCACGATTTGGGCGTTGACCAGCTGATGATTCAGGCCGACCAAGCCATGTACCATGCCAAGCTGGCGGGCAAAAACCGCCACCATGTGCTTAGACCACACTCGGGCTTGGCAACAGCCTGAGTGCTGGACCAAAGGGCACCCCACCCCGGTTTATTTGGCGCGGGTACCTAGCCAGGCAGCACCCACAATCAGCAAGGCGGCCAAGCCCACTGGCCAGGTCAAGGCCCGGCCCGTCACCCACAACAAGGCTGAGGTGGACAACAGCGGCGTGAGGTAACTCAAAATACCAATCTGGCGCGCATCGCCAGTTTTAAGGGCCTTGTCCCACAAAAAGAAGGCCGCTCCCATTGGCCCCAGACCCATCAGGCCAATCAGAGCCCAGTCCTGCCCGCTCAGGGTCACGGCAGGCTCCATAAGCCCATGGCACAGCAGCGACAGCAGCCCCGACACCAGCGCAAAACCACCAATGGCGGCAGTAGGGAAAGCCGCCACCCGCTGCGTCAGCAACGAATAACTGGCCCAAATGAAGGCTGCCCCTAGTGCGGGCAGGTACCCCCAAGCCCACAACACCGTTGTGGCAGCACTGCCCGCCGATGGGTCGCGGCCCCCCCCACCCAATATCACCACCGCAGCCCCGGCAAACCCCAGCAAGGCTGCCAACACATGCACCAGGCGCAAGGTCAGCCCCGGCAAAATCACTGGTGCCAGCACCACCATCAGCAGCGGCCAAAGGTAGTTGACCAAGTTGGCCTGCACTGGCGGTGCATGGCGCAGCGCCAGAAACAGCAAGAAGTGGTAGCTGAACAGGCCGTAAATGCCCAGGGCCAGCGTCGGCAACGGCACCCGCCAGCGGCTGAGCCGAAAACCCGAGAGCGGCAGGGCAATCACGCTGCCAATCAGCAAAGACAGGCCAGTGAGTAAAAACGGTGGCACATGCCCCAACGCCGACCCCAAACTGGCCAAGGTGCCCCACAGGGCAATGGCACCGAGTGCCAGCAGGTTGGAACCCGTGTGCGACGGCGCTTGCGCACCAGGCATCAGGCCGATGCCTTTGGTGTCCAGAGGTTGATGCCCCCTTCGACCGCATGCTGGTCAATGGCGCGCAACTCGTCAGCGCTGAAGCTCAGGTTTTGCAGCGCCCCCACCAGTTCGGTGATTTGCGCCGGACGGCTGGCACCAATCAGCGCAGAAGTCACCCGTGCATCACGCAGCACCCAGGCGGTGGCCATTTGCGCCAGGCTTTGGCCACGCGCCAGCGCCATGCCGTTGAGGGCTCGCACGTGTTTGAGGTTTTGCTCACTCAAATGGTCGGCCTTGAACGAGCCACCACCGGGACGGTTGATGCGGGCATCCGCCGGGGTGCCGTTAAGGTATTTGTCACTCAGCAGCCCCTGCGCCAGCGCGCTGAAGGCAATACAACCCATGCCGGTGTCACCCAGGGCATCGAGCAAGTCTTCTTCAATCCAGCGGTTGAGCATGCTGTAAGACGGCTGGTGGATCAGCGCGGTGACACCCATCGACCGCAAAATGGCATGGGCCTCGCGGGTCTGGCTGGCCGAATAACTGCTCACCCCAACATACAAGGCCTTGCCCTGCTGCACCGCAGTGGCCAGCGCGCCCATGGTTTCTTCCAGCGGGGTGTCGGCATCGAACCGGTGGCTGTAAAAGATGTCCACATAGTCCAGCCCCATGCGCTGCAGGCTTTGGTCCAGACTGGCCAGCACATACTTGCGCGAGCCACCGCCCTGGCCATAAGGGCCGGGCCACATGTCGTAACCGGCCTTGCTGGAGATGATCAGTTCATCGCGATAAGGCTTGAAGTCACGTTTGAAGTGGGCTCCAAAGTTGGCTTCGGCACTGCCGTAAGGTGGGCCATAGTTGTTGGCGAGGTCAAAGTGGGTGATGCCAAGGTCAAACGCGGTGCACAACATCTCGCGCTGAATGGCCAGCGGCGTGGCGTCACCAAAGTTGTGCCACAGCCCCAGGCTGATGGCGGGCAGCTTGAGCCCACTTTTGCCGGTGCGGCGGTAAAGCATGGTGGTGTAACGGTCTGGTTTGGCCTGGTAGCTCATGATTCACCTTAAATTTATGGAAATAATGCCTGTAGTGCTTATGTGATAAGCACCAGAAGCTCTATTTTTTATAGCAACTAATGCTGATCTAGCGGGTCAGCTGGCCAGCTTTTGCAGCAGCAGCGCATTGACCTGCTGCGGGTTCGCTTTGCCCTGGCTGCCTTTCATGATTTGCCCCACCAGGGCATTGAGCGCCTTGGTGTTGCCCGCACGGAACTCTTCCACGTTTTTCGGGTTGGCTGCCAACACGGTGTCAACGATTTTTTCCAGCGCGCCGGTGTCGTTCATTTGTTTGAGGCCTTTGGCTTCAATGATCGCGTCGACGCCGCTGTCGGGTGTTTCCCACAACACATCCATGACCTGACGGGCCGCGTTGTTGGAGATTGTGCTGTCCTGGATTCGGGCAATCAATTGCGCCAGTTGGGCTGGTGATACCGGGCAGGCGGCAATGCCGGACTCGGTCAGGTTAAGCCTGCGCGACACCTCACCCATGATCCAGTTGCCAACCAATTTGGGTTGCCCACACGCCCGGGCGGCGGCTTCAAAATACGCGGCCACCTCGCGGCTTTGGGTCAGGGCCGTGGCATCGTAATCCGACAACCCGTAGTCGCTGGCAAAACGTGCCGCCATCACACGCGGCAATTCGGTCATGCCCGCACGCACTCGCTCCACCCACTCGGCGGCCACCACCAGCGGCGGCAGGTCCGGGTCAGGAAAGTAGCGGTAATCTGCTGCGTCTTCCTTGGTGCGCATGGCGCGGGTTTCACCCGTGTCGGCGTTGAA
>JBIJDQ010000020.1:0-14369 GCA_044344025.1 Rhodoferax sp. | reverse complement strand
GCGGTAGTTTTCCCAGCCTTCGTTTTTAAAGCCGCGCACAGCGTTGGTCAGGTCAAACATCATGTTGATGCGTTCGGCGGTGTAGTTGTCCCACGCAGCAAAAACCAGCAAATGTGAACCATCGGTAATTTGGCCCTGGTTCCAGGCGATCGGCTTGATCCGCTCGCGCACAGCCGGACTGGTCACCACGACGATCTCGTAAGGTTGCAGCCCGCTGGAGGTCGGTGCCAGGCGCGCCGCCTCAAGGATGCGCTCCACCTTGTTTTGAGGCACCGCCTTGGCGGGGTCCATTTTTTTTGTTGCATAGCGCCATCGCAGGCGCTCCAGCAAGGCGTCCGATTTCGGTTCCGGGGTCTCGGGAGTGGCGGTGTTTGCAGGCGCAAAAGAGGTGTCAGTCTGGGTCATGAAAGGGTTCCTTGGGTTGGTTTTTGACCAATGTGGTGCAGATGCCGAACTGGCTTCAGAGGCAAAGCCCCGGCCTGCTGCGTTTGGGTGGCCATGTGTTCAAACAATCGTTATGGTGACTTCAATGTTGCCACGGGTGGCGTTGGAGTAAGGGCACACGGTGTGCGCCTTGTCCACCAGCGCTTGGGCCGCAGCGCGATCCATGCCGGGAATGCTGACCGCCAACTGCACTTCAATGCCGAATCCGGCAGGGATCTGACCAATGCCAACGGTTGCGTCGATACTGGTGTCGGCAGGCAAAACGATCTTTTGCGTGCCGGCAACAAACTTCATGGCGCCGGTGAAGCAGGCGCTGTAACCGACCGCAAACAGCTGCTCCGGGTTGACACCGCCGCCCGGGCCGCCCATTTCTTTGGGAACGGTCAGCTTCAGGTCCAGCAGACCGTCCGAGGTGCGGCTGGTGCCATCTCGCCCGCCGGTGGATTTGGCGTGAGCCTGGTAAATCACTTTTTCAACTTTGGTGGTCATGGGGAAACTTTCATGGTTTAAGGCTCCGGTTCGGAGCGGGTTGGGGTAAGGGTGCCTGCATGGCCGTGCGCAGCCGTTTGCCGGCGTGGCTAGGGCAGAGGTGTTCCCGGCGTTCGTCTTCGCTGCAGCGCTCGGCACACCGCGCCACTCGGGTCCGTGACGGGCAGGTCGCTTGGGGCCACACCGGGGGCGGTCTTTAGGTGCCGACGCATCCCTGCACTACAAGCGGACTTTGGCGTGCTGTGCGTCGTCCGTTTTCGGCGTTTCTCCGGCCACGAACGCCCTGGCGGCGTCGTAAACGTATTTAAGTCCCTGCAGACCGGCGTTGTCCCAGTATTCACCATCGTGCGCGGTAAATTTCAGCAAGGCGATGTTCGGGTCAGACTTGCCATCCGGAAACCATACCTTCCAGACTTCTTTCCACAGTTTTTCAATCAGCTGCCGGTCGCGCAGTACCGTCAGCTCGCCGCGCACCGACGCGAATTTTCTGACGCTTTGAAAAGTGAGTACCGCGTGGGGATTGACGCTGATTTCTTCGATCTTGAGCGAGTTGATGTCGGTCACGAGGTAAGCGCCAATGCCATCGTCCATCTGCGCAATGGCCATCGGCCGCGCGTGGATCGTGTTGGCCGTGTGCGTCACCAGCATCGCCACATCAAAGTCATTCACTACATCGTACAAATGGTTCCTGCCGTCGTTTGTGTTCATTGCCGCTGGCTCCTTGGTTCTGAAAAATGGGAAAGTTTTGATCCAAAGGCCACTCTATTGAAACGCCGCCACAGCGTCCGTGCGCTAGCCAACACATCGCGCATCAAAGTCGTCCACTTCATCCAAGATGAGAACGGCTGGTGATCGCACCACCGCCATTGAAAGAGATTTGGCACATACCAATACCAGTGCCTTCGGGGCTTCGCCGTATTCAATTTGCCAGACGGCGCGGCGCCCAGCTCCGCAGCGGTCCCTCTCCGTTCGGGCTCCTCCTTGAGGTTGCTACGCTGAGCGCTGCGCCGTTTTGCGCCAGCAGGTTCGGTGGTCAGCAGGGGTATTCCTGTCTGGCCTACCGACACCACCGGTCTTCACACATCGATGCTGGTGAGCATCGCAGCAAACACCGTTCAGTGCCCAAGTTAACTGTTGCACAGCACATGGAGGCCCGACATGCGAAGAAAGTTTGATAATTTTAAGCAAAATATGCCTCAAGTCCTTATCCATATTAGATGGAAAGCTATGTTATTGATAGCATTTGTTGTGATATTGAATGCCCATGCCGCGCAATTGCTGGGTCTGCCCGACCCCAAGCCTTAGGCCAGGTCAAACCGGTCAAGGTTCATCACCTTGACCCAGGCCGCCACAAAGTCGCGCACAAACACTTCTTGCCCGCCGCTGCACGCATACACCTCTGCCAAGGCCCGCAGTTGTGCGTTCGAGCCGAACACCAGGTCAACCACGGTGGCCGTCCACTTCAACACGCCCGTGCCCCGGTCGCGCCCCTCAAAAACACCCGCTGCCGCGTCTGACTTTTGCCACTGAGTGCACATGTCAAGCAGGTTTACAAAAAAGTCGTTGCTCAGGGTTTCAGTCCGTTGGGTAAAGACCCCGTGGGCAGACTGGCCCACATTGGCTTTCAGTGCACGCAATCCACCCAGCAACACCGTCATCTCGGGGGCGCTCAAGGTCAGCAACTGGGCTTTGTCCAACAACAGCTCAGCGGCCATGGCCTCGCCCCCGGCGCGCACAAAGTTGCGAAAACCGTCGGCAGCAGGCTCCAGCACGGCAAACGAGTCCACATCCGTCTGCGCCTGCGAGGCGTCCATGCGACCAGGTGCAAAAGGCACGGTCACGGCCTGCCCGGCATTTTTGGCGGCTTCTTCCACGGCGGCACAGCCGCCCAACACAATCAGGTCGGCCATAGAAATGGCTTTGTTGCCAGTCTGTGCGAGGTTGAATGCTTGTTGAATGGCCTCCAGAGTTGGCAACACCTTGGCCAGCTCAGCAGGTTGGTTCACCTGCCAGTCTTTTTGTGGTGCCAGGCGAATGCGCGCACCGTTGGCCCCGCCGCGTTTGTCACTGCCACGGAAACTTGCGGCCGAGGCCCAGGCGGTGGTGACCAGTTGGGCAATCGACAGCCCGGATGCGAGCAACTTGGCTTTCAAGGCCACCACGTCCTGCGTGTTAACCAGTTCATGGCAGACAGCGGGAATCGGGTCTTGCCACAGCATGTGCTCTGAGGGCACCAGCTTGCCCAAGTAACGCGACACCGGGCCCATGTCGCGGTGGGTCAGCTTGTACCAGGCCTTGGCAAACGCGTCGGCAAAGACCTGCGGGTTGGCCAAATAGTGCCTGGCAATCTTCTCGTAAGCCGGGTCCATGCGCAAAGCCAGGTCGGCGGTGGTCATCATCGGGGCGTGGCGCTTGGCCGGGTCATGGGCATCGGGCACGGTGCCTGCGGCAGCCGCCTCTTTGGGTGTCCACTGTTGGGCACCAGCCGGGCTTTTGGTCAGCACCCACTCGTACTTGAACAAGATGTCCAGGTAGTCGTTGTCCCACTGGGTCGGATGGGTGGTCCAGGCCCCCTCAATGCCGCTGCTGATGGTGTCAACCCCTTTGCCGCTGCCAAAAGTGTTTTTCCAGCCCAGGCCTTGTTCTTCAATGGGTGCGCCCTCGGGCTCTGGACCCACGTATTTGCCAGGGTCTGCTGCGCCATGGCACTTGCCAAAGGTGTGGCCACCGGCCACCAGCGCCACGGTTTCTTCGTCATTCATCGCCATGCGGGCAAAGGTTTCGCGAATGTCCCGGGCCGAGGCCACCGGGTCTGGCTTGCCGTTGGGGCCTTCGGGGTTGACGTAGATCAGTCCCATTTGCACCGCACCCAGCGGGTTTTCCAGCTGGCGGTCGCCGCCGTAGCGTTGGTCGTCGAGCCACTTGTCCTCAGGACCCCAATAAATGTCTTCTTCGGGCTCCCAGATGTCTTCGCGGCCTCCGGCAAAACCAAAGGTTTTGAAGCCCATGGACTCCAGCGCCACGTTGCCGGTCAATACCATCAGATCCGCCCAGGAGATGTTGCGGCCATACTTTTGCTTGATAGGCCAGATCAGGCGGCGCGCCTTGTCCAGGCTTACGTTGTCGGGCCAGCTGTTCAGCGGCGCAAAGCGTTGTGCGCCAGAGCCTGCACCGCCACGGCCATCGGCCACCCGGTAAGTGCCCGCGCTGTGCCAGGCCATGCGGATGAAAAACGGCCCATAGTGGCCGTAGTCGGCGGGCCACCAGTCTTGTGAGTTGGTCATCAGGTCGCGCAGGTCCTGCACCACGGCGTCCAGGTCAAGGCTTTTGAAGGCCTGGGCGTAGTTAAAGTCTGCACCCATGGGGTTGGCCTGTGGGTTGTGCCGGTGCAAGACCTTCAAGTTGAGTTGCTTGGGCCACCAGGCGGCGTTGGTAGGCATGGTTGCGGTGGTGTGGGTGCTTGCGCCATGGGCAAAAGGGCATGTGGGTTCTGTGGACATGTGAGTCTCCTGGGTGGTTTGCAATGAACTTTCGCTTGCAGTCTAAGGACCACGCGCTCAAAACGCCATTAAGCATTCTCAATGGGCGTGATAGCGTGTGCTGCAACACACTGCGTCAGTTTGGGTACCAAAAGCTTGCCCCGCAAGCGGTGTTGAAGCGTTCAAGCCTTGATGTGTTGACGAAGCAACTGCGGCGTAATGCAATGCACTGGGAAGAACCCAGCGCAGGGAACGGCATACGGCACGCGCACGGTGCGGTGCGGTGCGGTGACTGGGTCAGGCGCATGCGGTTTTGGAACGGAATCACACGCGGGGGTGAGAGGCATGGCGCGCGTAAGGACTGCTGTCGCGCGCCTTCCGCCCCAAAGCCCGGTCGCCTGACCCAATCACCACACCTGAAATTGTTGGCGCAAGCGAGGTCTGTTGAGGTTTCTTCCGCCAAGGTGCAGTTGGTACTCTTGGCAACTTCTGCCGAATCCAAGTACCGTAAGGCATGGTGATTGGGTCAGGTGACCGGGCTTTGGAGGGTAAGGCGCGCGTCCCTAGGGCTATGCACACCAGCGCCCTAAGTCCGCGCGTGATTAGCCTCCAAAACCGCATGCGCATGACCCAGTCGCCAGGCCGTGCAGCAACAAAATGCGGCGGCATCCCCCGTGGTAGCCCCCAAGATGCAAAGAGAAAACGTCCAAAAAAGTCTGGTGATGTTCATCCTTCAAATTAGCCAATTCTTCAAATCGCAACTTGTCAATCGTGTTTACCCTCGTATCGCTTATGATGCACTGCACCATTTTTAGCGGAGTTTTTCCCTCATGCGTACGTATTTCGTAGCGGCGACCCAGCCCAATGTTGGTCTCACCTCAGTGTCATTGGGCCTGTTGCGTGCCTTGCAGCGGCGTGGCCAGAAGGTCGCTTTTGTCAAGCCTATTACCAAACGCACGCCCGACACCGAGCCCTCGGTGCTGTTTGCGCGCAGCATTTGCCAGGCCGAAACCACCCCCGACCCCTTGCCCATGAGCCTGGCTACCCAACACGTCACCAATGGCAAGACGGACGAACTGCTCGAAGAGGTGGTCAGCATGGCCATGTCGTGCACCGAAGGCGCTGACGTGCTGCTGGTTGAAGGCATTCACGCCGACCCAAGCCGGGCTTTCATTCCACGCCTGTCGGCCGACATCGCTCGGGCCCTGCAGGCCGATGTGGTGCTGGTGGCCAATGGTGCCAGTACTGCAGGCATTGACCAAACACATTACATGATTGCCCAGGTGCGTAATGCGGGCCGCAATGTGGTGGGCATTATCTTTAACCACGCCGCACCAGACTTTGACGAAGCCGCCGTTGCCAGCCAACTCGGTGGTGTGCCGATTTGGGGTATTGTTCAAAACAACCCCGCACTGGCCGCGCCCCGCGTGCTTGATGTGGCCCGCCACCTGGATGCCGAGGTGATGATCGAGGGCGAAATCGCCACCCGGCGTGTGCTTGAAACTGTGCTGTGCGCACGCTCAGTGTCCGAGGTGATTCCGCGCCTCAAGGCCGGTGCCCTGGTGGTCACAGCGGGCGACCGCGACGACGTGATTCTGGCCACCGCGCTGGCTGCCAGCAATGGCATTGAGCTGGCTGGCCTGGTGCTTACCCACCACAGCTTCATCAGCCCACGCATTCAGCGTTTTGGCTCGCGCGCTTTTCACAGCGGTTTGCCTGTGCTGCGCACCCAAGGTGACAGTTTCGAGACTGCCGCGCGCATCAGCCGCCTGCCACTGGCAGTGCCCCGGGACGATTTGCTGCGCATGGACACCGTGATCGACAGCGTGGCCGAGCAGATTGATGGTGATGCCATTTGTGTCGGGTTGGACCGGGCCAACTCCAGGCGCATGTCGCCTCCGGCTTTTCGTTACCAGTTGATGCAAAAGGCACGTGCGGCCAACAAACGCATCGTGCTGCCCGAAGGCGACGAACCGCGCACCCTTCGTGCTGCCGTGATCTGCACCGAAAAAGGCATTGCCCGCTGTGTGCTGCTGGGCAAACGCAAGGTGATTGAGTCGGTGGCCGAATCGCTTGGCTTGGAGCTGCCTCCAGGGCTTGAAATCCTGGAACCCGCGACCATTGCCGAACACTATGTGGCCCCCATGGTGGCCTTGCGCAAGGCAAAGGGGCTTACCGCCAACCAGGCCCTGCACGCGTTGGAAGACACCGTGGTGCTGGGCACCATGATGCTTGCCGTAGATGAGGTCGACGGCCTGGTCAGCGGTGCGGTGCACACCACCGCCAACACGGTGCGCCCGGCGCTGCAACTGATCAAAACTGCACCGGGATCGTCGATCGTGTCATCGTGCTTTTTCATGCTGATGCCCGAGCAGGTACTGGTTTATGCCGACTGCGCCGTCAACCCCGACCCCACCGCGCAAGAGCTGGCAGAAATTGCCAAGCAAAGCGCCGACAGCGCGATGGCCTTTGGCATTGATCCCAAAGTGGCCATGATCAGCTACAGCACCGGGGCCTCTGGTGCTGGCGATGATGTTGAAAAAGTCCGCGCGGCCACCGAGCTGGCCCGCGCCCGCTGGCCAGACCTGGTGATTGACGGCCCCATGCAATACGATGCCGCCAGTTCGCGCGACGTGGCCGCCCAAAAGGCCCCCAACAGCGCAGTGGCGGGCCAGGCCACGGTGTTTGTGTTCCCCGATCTCAACACCGGCAACACCACCTACAAGGCGGTGCAGCGTTCGGCCAACGTGGTGTCGGTGGGCCCCATGTTACAGGGCTTGCGCAAGCCGGTGAACGACTTGTCACGCGGGGCGCTGGTGGACGACATTGTGTTCACCATTGCCCTGACCGCCATTCAGGCGCAGGCCATGGCCGAAGCCGGGGTCTGACCGATTTTTTTATAAAAATAGGGCTGTAGTGCTTATACCGTAAGCGCAAGTAGCTCTACTTTTTATAGCTATTTAACGCGGCTTTTGGTTCGGCGAAACCCTGCGGTGCGGGCTCGCTGCGGTCAATCTTGAGCAGCACCAACACCAGCCCGACGGTCGTCACCACCAAAAACACCGGCCCAAAGAGCCAAAAGACCAGCGGCACGGCAAAGAAAAACGCCCGCATGCCAATGGCAAACATGTTGCCCGCCCGGTTCAAACGCCGGGCGACGGCTTCGGGCGAAAGGCTGTGGTGCGCATCGGCCTCAGGCGTGTTGATCATGAACACCACGTGGTTGACCAGCCGCACCGCCATGACGAAGGCAAAAAAAGCCACGATGAAGTCCACCAGCAGGCAGATGACCTTGATTATCCAGAGTTCGACCGCATGCGTGCCGCCCAAATTGAGCACATGCCAAGTGTGAGAAATGTTATCGGCTTGACCGGACAGTGTCAGTGTGCCAATGATGAGCAAGGTGGCAGTAGATGCCATCAGGCTGGCACCCATGATGAAATTGCGCAGGGTCTGAACGGCCATCACGTCCTTGGCCGGGTTGCGCATCACATGGCTCACCCACAGCGCACGGGCCAGCTCATTGACCCCATGAATGGTGAATGTGGCATCACGGCGCACCTGAATGCGCAGCCAAAGGTAATAGGTCAGAACGATGAGGGTGCTGAGGCTGATGGCGGCAAGGTCGCTGCCGAATTCTTCGAACAAGCGTGCAAGGGGCATGGTGTTTGGGGGGAACGTTAACGTGACACCGCAGGGGTGGAGGTTGCCACATGATTGTAGGAGTGCAGCCGCTGGGCAAGTGGCTGGCTTGTGGATGCCAATACACTTGGTTGACCCGCTGGGTGTTGATCAGGCTGCGCCTTGCCGGAGGCCTGCTTGCTAGCCCTTGCTGATTTTCAACTCGAGACATTCCCATGACCCTGAGCACTTGGTGGCTTTTTATTGCGATGACGTTTGTGGTGTCGGCCACGCCGGGGCCCAATATGTTGTTTGTCATGAGCACCAGCGCGCGCCATGGGGTGCGCCCGGCGGTGATGGCCATGGCGGGCTGCATGACCGCGTTGCTGATCATGATGAGTCTGTCTGCGGCTGGCCTGGGGGCCTTGTTGCAGAGTTTTCCGGCGGTGTTTGACGCACTGCGCCTGAGTGGTGCGGCTTACCTGGCGTACCTGGGCGTGAAGTGCTGGCGCGCGCCCGTGCATGATGCGGTGCGCGACACCTTGGTCGATCAGGCCGGTACTGCAGACCCGGCCAACGTGCCTGGCGTGCATTCGGGCACGATTTACCGTCAGGGTTTTCTGGTGGCGGCCAGCAACCCCAAGGCCATTTTGTTTGCGGCGGCGTTTTTTCCGCAGTTCATCGATCCCGGGTTGACCAAATTACCACAGTTTGCGATTTTGCTCACCACGTTCAGCGTGATTGAAGTGGGTTGGTATTTTGTGTATGCCGTCAGTGGCAAGCGGCTGTCGGTTTACCTGCAGCGCGCCACGGTCATGCGGGGCTTTAACCGGCTCACGGGTGGTGTGTTCATTGGGTTTGCGGGGCTGATGGCTGTGGCGCGGGAGTAGAGGATTGCCTGCCAAGCGACTCATTTGCGACGCGTGCCTGCGGCCCCAGAGTGCTTGTATTTGCCATTGGGTCACCCCGGTGGCACACCTCACGGAGGTGCTGATCCTGCAACACCCGCTGGAACAACACCACGCCAAAAACAGCGCCCGCCTGTTGCACCTGAGTTTGCCAGCCAGCCGCCTGCTGGTGGGTGAGGTCTTTGATGCCATTGCGTTGCACGCTGCCATGCGAGTGCCCAAATACACCGTGCTGTTGTACCCGTCCACGGCCCACGCTGGACACCAAACCCCAGCACCGCTGAACGCGCAAAGGCTCCAAGATGCGTCGCGGCTGCGCCTGGTGGTGCTGGATGCCACCTGGCGCAAAAGCCGCAAGATGCTGCACCAAAGCCCGCTGTTGCAAGGCTTGCCCCGCCTGTCGCTGACCGATGTGCCAGCGTCCAGCTACCACATTCGCAAGGCCCATAAACCGGGGCAGTTGTCCACCCTGGAGGCCACCTGTGCGGCGTTGGCGCAGTTGGAGGGCAACACGCAGGAGTATCAGCCGCTGTTGACGGCGTTTGACGGGTTTGTTGCGCAACAGTCGGCCTTTCGCCAGAGCACCCCAAAACAGCCGACAACATGAGGGAAGAATGAAGTTCAACAGAGTGCGGTTGGTACACTGGCACGCAACATGCATTCCGGATTTTTGGAGAAAATTGGCCTCTAGTGCACGGCCAACATGCGCAGGAAGCTATCTATTTTGTAGTGTTTTTTAACAGGAGAAACCATGACTTTGAAACCGTTCACCCGTCGCCAAGCCATTGTATTGGCGGCATCTCTGGTTGCCTTGACCCCTGGCTTGGCGCTGGCGCAAGCCAAGCTCAAAGTGGCCGGTATTTACACCGTGCCCTTCGAGCAGCAATGGGCCGGGCGCCTGCACACCGCACTCAAGGCGGCCGAAGCCCGTGGCGAGATTGAATACAAAGCCTCTGAGAACGTCAGCAACGCTGATTACGAACGTGTCATGCGTGAATACGCCACCGGCGGCAACCAACTCATCGTCGGCGAAGCCTTTGCCGTCGAAGCCGCAGCGCGCAAGGTGGCCAAAGACTTCCCCAAGGTGTCATTCCTGATGGGGTCAAGTGGCAAACCCGCCGCGCCCAATTTCAGCGTGTTTGACAACTACATCCAGGAACCAGCCTATTTGAGTGGCATGGTGGCCGGTGGCATGACCAAAAGCAACAAAATCGGCATGGTCGGTGGCTTTCCCATCCCGGAGGTCAACCGCCTGATGAACGCCTTCATGATGGGCGCCAAAGAGGTCAACCCTAAGGTCGAATTCAGCGTGAGTTTCATCAACAGCTGGTTTGACCCACCCAAAGCCAAGGAAGCCGCCTTTGCCATGATCGACAAGGGGGCAGACGTGCTGTACGCCGAGCGTTTTGGCGTGAGTGACGCTGCCAAGGAGAAAGGCAAGTTGGCCATTGGCAATGTGATCAACACCCAGGCGCAATACCCCGACACCGTGGTGGCCTCGGCGCTGTGGCACTTTGAGCCCTCGGCCGACCGGGCCATCAAGTTGGCAAAAGAAGGCAAGTTCACCGCCGAAGACTACGGCCAGTACTCGATGATGAAGGTCAAGGGCTCATCCCTGGCACCCCTGGGCACGTTCGAGAAAAAAGTGCCTGCTGATGTGGTGGCCAAGACGCGCGCGAAGGAAAAAGCCATTCTTGACGGCAAATTCACCGTCAAGGTGGATGACACACAACCCAAATCAACGGCCAAGTGACGGCGTTGTAGCTCGAAAGCGTATGGTGTGATCCAACCCGTTCTCACCCTCACCGGCATCACCAAGTGTTTTGGCGATCTGGTGGCCAATGACCACATCTCGCTGGAAATCCACAAGGGCGAAGTGTTGGCCCTGCTGGGTGAGAACGGCGCGGGCAAGTCAACCCTGGTGTCGATTCTTTTTGGCCACTACACCGCTGACGAGGGCGAGATTTATGTGCACGGCCAGCCATTACCGCCCGGTGACCCCAAAGCGGCACTGGCTGCCGGCATTGGCATGGTGCACCAGCATTTCACACTGGCTGACAACCTGAGTGTGCAAGACAACATCGTCATGGGCTCCGAGCCACTGTGGCAGCCGTTTAGCCGCACCACGCAGGCCCGCGACAAACTTGAGGCGGTCGCTCTGCAGTTTGGCTTGACGGTTGACCCAAAAGCCAAGGTTGGCAGCCTGTCAGTGGGTGAGCGCCAGCGGGTCGAGATTTTGAAGGCGCTGTACCGGGGAGCGCGTATTTTGATACTCGACGAGCCCACTGCGGTGCTGACCCCCCAAGAGAGTGAGAGTCTGTTTGAGGTGCTGGCGCACATGGTGGCGCAGGGCTTGTCGATCATTTTCATCAGCCACAAGTTGGGCGAGGTGCTTCGTGTTTCCCACCGGGTGGCGGTACTGCGCGGGGGCAAACTGGTGGCGCAGGCGCAGGCCAAAGGCACCACGCAGGCGCAGTTGGCGCAGTGGATGGTGGGCCACGCGATTGACGCACCGGTACGCCGCCCCGCCAAGACCGTGGGCGCTGCGGTGTGTGTGCTTGAACAGGTCAGCACCGGCGCGGGGCGTGAGCGGCTCAACCAGGTGTCTTTGAGCCTGAACGCAGGCGAGATTGTGGCCATTGCCGGGGTGTCAGGCAACGGCCAGGTGGCGCTGGCCGAGTTGCTGTGTGGCACGCGCCAGCGCACCAGCGGAGTTCTGACTTTTTTGGGGAAAGCCATGCCGCAGCACCCCGCCGAACTGGTGGTGCTTGGTGTGGCGCGTATTCCCGAAGACCGCCACGCGGTGGGGGTGGTGGGCGATTTGCCAGTGTGGGAAAACGCCGTGTCTGAGCGCCTGCGCAGCCCGGCGTTTTCAAGCTGGGGCTGGGTGCGCCGGACCCAGGCGCGGCTTTATGCCAAACAGGTGATGGACGCCTTTGATGTGCGCGGCGGTGGCCCGCTGGTGGCGGCTCGCTCACTCTCTGGTGGCAATATGCAGAAGCTTATTTTGGGTCGGGCGCTTATGCATCCAGCACAAGACACGATGGGATCAGTAGCAAATCAAACCCGCACCACGCCGCGCCTGATCGTTGCGCACCAACCCACCTGGGGCCTGGATATTGGCGCTGTGGCCTATGTGCAGGCGCAACTGATTGCCGCGCGTGACGCGGGCGCAGCCGTGCTGGTGATCTCTGACGACCTGGACGAGGTGCTGACCCTGGGGGACCGGGTGGCGGTGATGCATGCGGGCGAAATGACTGCAGCTAAACCAGCATTGGACTGGAGCCGTGAGGCAATTGGCTTGGCCATGGCTGGCGTGGATGCGCAACCATGAGGCTGGAAAAACGCACCCACAGTTCGCCAGTCGCCCTGGTCATGGCACCGCTGGGCGCGGTGGCTTTCACGCTGCTCATCAGCGCGCTGCTGGTGTTGTGGGCTGGCGCGCCGGTGGGGCAAACCTACGGCTTGTTGCTCAAAGGTGGGTTTGGTTCGGTGTTTGCCGTGTCTGAGACGCTGACCCGCGCCATTCCGCTCATGCTCACCGGGCTGGCAGCGGCGGTGGCGTTCAAGGCGCGGCTGTTCAACATTGGTGCAGAAGGCCAGTTGTATGTGGGCGCCCTGGCCGCTGTGGCCGTGGGTGGCTTGCATGGGGGTACCGGGTTTGATATGCCAACACCTTTGTTGTTTGTGCTGATGATGTTGGCCGCTGCGTTGGCTGGCGCTTTGCTTCTGCTTGGCCCAGCCTTGATGAAAGCCAAACTTGGTGTAGATGAGGTGGTGACCACGCTGCTACTGAACTTCATCGTGCTGTTGCTGGTGTCTTTGATGCTGGACGGCCCCATGAAAGACCCCACCGCCATGGGCTGGCCACAAAGTTTGGCGCTGCTGGGCGACCTGGAGCTGTCCAAACTGATTGCTCAAACCCGCGTGCACACCGGTTTGTTGTGGTCGTGCAGCTTGGCGTTTGCGTTGTGGGCGCTGATGAAGTACACGGTGCTGGGTTTTGACATTCGCGCGGTGGGGGCCAACCCGCGTGCCGCTGCCTTTGCCGGGGTGTCGGTGACCCGCACGGTGGTGCTGGTGGCGCTGCTCTCGGGTGGTCTGGCGGGGCTTGCAGGTGCCATTGAAGTGGCCGGGCGCACCAGTTACCTTACCCTCGACATGTCGCCCGGTTATGGCTACAGCGGCATTGTGATTGCCATGTTGGCCGGTCTGCACCCGTTGGGCGTGATACTGGGCAGTGTGTTTGTGGCCGGTATTTTGGTGGGGGCCGACAGCATGAGCCGCGTCGTTGGCGTGCCGACCTACATTGCTGATGTGATCGTGGCTGCCTCATTGATTTCGGTGCTGGTCGCCACCCTGCTCACGCAATACAAGGTGAGGTGGAAATGACGGATTTTGTCGACATCCTCGCCAACCCGGCCTTCTGGGTTGCGGTGTTGCGCATCGCCACGCCGCTGATTCTAGGCACACTGGGCGTGCTGCTGTGTGAACGCGCCGGGGTGCTGAACCTGGGCATTGAGGGGATCATGGTGGCGGGTGCGTTTACCGGCTGGCTGGCGGTTTACCTGGGCGCGCCGTTGTGGGCTGGGGTGGCGGTGGCGGCACTCACTGGGGCTGTGTTGGGCCTGCTGCATGCGTTTTTAACCGTGGGCTTGGCGTTGTCGCAACACGTCTCGGGCTTAGGTATCACCTTGCTGGCCACAGCCCTCAGTTACTACGGTTACCGGGTGAGTTTTCCAAAGGTGTCCACGCCGCCCACCATCACGCCTTTTGCTGAAATGAGCTGGTTGCCACTGCCGATTCTGGCCCAGCAAACCGCCATGACCCTGCTGGCGCTGCTGGCTGTGCCGGTGATGGCCTATGTGTTGTTCAAGACCCCGGTGGGCCTGGCGGTGCGCATGGTGGGTGAGAACCCGCAGGCGGCTGAAGGCCAGGGGGTGTCGGTGGCCAAGGTGCGTACTGGGGCCATCGTTGCGGGCTCGGCCCTTATGGGGGTGGCGGGCTCGTTTTTGACCCTGTCGGCGTTTAACGCCTTCTTTTTCAACATGGTCAACGGTCGTGGCTGGGTGTGTGTGGCGCTGGTGGTGTTTGCCTCGTGGCGGCCCGGCAAGGCATTGCTGGGTGCGCTGCTGTTTGCGTTTTTTGACGCACTGCAGTTGCGCTTGCAGCAAATGGGTGATGCCGCGTTGCCCTACCAGTTGTATTTGATGCTGCCTTATGCGTTGTCCATCGTGGCGCTGGTGCTGGTGGCCCGCAAGGCCAGTTACCCCCAGGCGCTGATGAAGCCGTACCGCAAAGGGGAGCGTTAGGCGCAGTCGCTTGAGCAGTGATACCACTCCAGTGGTTCAATCACCCGCGTTGCGTGTGATGTCGCACAGACTATTTACGCCAGAACCCAAAGAATGGGTGAGGCGTGCGCAACCTT
>JBIJDQ010000251.1:0-4232 GCA_044344025.1 Rhodoferax sp. | reverse complement strand
TTCCAGCGCTTTGGGGGCGGTGGTGTAGTGGCCATGGCAGTCGATGATCATGGTGGACTTTCTATAGTTAAATCAGGCTGTAGTGCTTGTTGGGTAAGCGCTAGAAGCTATCAAATTGATAAAAATCAGATGCGGGGCTCAGCAAAGTCAAGCGGCAGCCCCACGTAGTTCTCGGCAATTGACAGTGAACCGGCATGGGAGTTCAGCAGGTAATCCAGTTCGGCTTCCTGAAAGCGGGCCGTGATGGCGCTGTCTTCGGGAAAGCGGTGCATCAGCGTGGTGAACCACCATGAAAAACGCTCGGCCTTCCAAATGCGGCGAAGGCAGCGTGCGGAGTAACTGTCGATGCCTGCCTCGGTGTGGTTCTGGTAGAAATCGACCAGCGCATTGCACAGGTACTTGACATCGGTGGCAGCCAGGTTCAGCCCCTTGGCCCCGGTCGGTGGCACGATGTGGGCGGCATCACCCGCCAGAAACAGGCGGCCAAAACGCATCGGTTCGGTGACAAAACTGCGCAGCGGGGCAATGCTTTTCTCAATTGACGGGCCGGTGATCAGGCGGTCGTTGGCTTGGGCGTCCAGGCGTAAGCGCAGTTCTTGCCAAAAAGCGTCGTCGGTCCAGTCCTCGATGCGGTCGGTCAGCGGCACCTGCAGGTAGTAGCGGCTGCGGGTTTTGCTGCGCTGGCTGCACAGTGCAAAACCACGCGGGCTGTTGACATAAATCAGCTCGTCGTGCACCGGGGGGGTGTCGGACAGCAGGCCCAACCAGCCAAACGGGTAAACCTTCTCGAATTCCTGAATCGCCTTGCGCGGCACGCTGGCACGGCACACGCCATGAAAACCGTCACACCCGGCAATGAAGTCGCAGGTCAGCTCAAAGGCTTGGCCCTGGTGGCTGAAGGTGACACGCGGGCGCTGGGTGTCAAAGTCGTGCACCTGCACTTCTGTGGCTTCGTAATAGGTGGGCAGGCCAGCGGCCACACGGGCGTCCATCAGGTCAAGGGTCACATCGGTCTGGCCATAGACCATGACGCTTTTGCCGCCGGTTAGCGTGTTCATGTCCACCCGGTGGCGCTTGCCTGAGTACAACATGTCAAAGCCGCCGTGCACCAGGCCTTCGCGGTGCATGCGCGCCCCCACACCGGCCTCGTCGAGCAGGTCAATGGCGACTTGCTCCAGCACACCGGCGCGAATACGGCCCAGCACATAGCTGCCTGACACGCGCTCGACGATCACCGCGTCAATGCCCGCCTTGTGCAACAACTGGCCCAGCAACAAGCCGCTGGGACCGGCGCCAATGATGGCGACCTGGGTACGTAAAGAAGTTGTCATGGGAATTTAGCCTCCAAAGGTGCGCACCAGCACCAGCGAAATGGATGGAAACACCAGCAGCAAGCCAATGCGGATGAAATCGGATGCCAGAAACGGCATCACCCCCTTGAAGGTCTCTACCAGTGGCACGTCACGGGCCAACCGGTTGATGATGAAGACATTCATGCCCACGGGTGGGTGCACCAGACCGATCTCCACCACCATCAAAGCCAGAATGCCAAACCAGATGCTCTTGTCGGTGTCGGTCATGCCGTAAAAGTCCAGACCCATGACCACCGGGTAAAAAATCGGAATGGTCAGCAAAATCATGGCCAGGCTGTCCATGACACAACCCAAAAAGATATAGATCAGCAAAATGGCGACCATCACCAGCATGGGGCTGAAATGGTTTGCCTGCACCCAGGCGGCCAACTCCACCGGCATTTGGGACAAGGCCAGCGCGGTGTTGAGCATGTCAGCACCCAGCAGCACCAAAAAGATCATGGCGGTGGCTTGTGCTGTGCCCAGGGCGCTGTCAATCAGGCCCCGGGTCCGCATGCCACCCGACACCACGGCCAGAATGCCGCAGGCCGCCGCACCAATGGCCGCAGCCTCAGTCGGGTTGGCCCAGCCACCGTAAATGCCCACAATCACCACCACAAACACCAGCAGCACCGGTGCGACTTGCGCCAGCGCATTCATGCGCTTGGCCCAGCTTGATCGCGGCCCGGCCGGACCGGCACTGGGGTCAAGGGTGACGATGATCTTGATGACCAGCATGTAGCCCAGCATGGCAATGATGCCGGGCAACACCGCCGCCATGAACAGTTTGCCAATCGACTCCTGGGTCAGGATGGCATAGATCACCAAAGGCACCGAGGGTGGAATCATGATGCCCAGCGTGCCACCCGCCGCCAGCGCACCGGTGGCCAGTGAGCCTGAGTAACCAAAACGCTTAAGCTCTGGCAAAGCCACCTGACCCATGGTGGCGGCTGTGGCCAACGACGAGCCACAAATGGCCCCAAAACCCGCACAAGCGCCGATCGATGCCATGGCCACGCCGCCTTTCAGGTGGCCCATGAAGGCTTCCACAAACCTGAACAGCGCCGCACTCAAGCCGCCGTGGGTCGCAAACTGGCCCATCAGCAAAAACAGTGGAATCACCACAATGTCGTAGTTGGACAAGCGGGCATAGGCCAGGTTTTTGAGGAAGTTGAGAATCGGCGCAGCGGCACCGTCAGTCAGGTAGAAATAACCCGCAGCACCCATGGTGAACATGGCAATGCCAATGGGCACGCGCAGCATCAACAACACCATCAGCAGGGCAAAAATAATGCCGCCCGTTTCAATGCCGCTCATGCTTTCACCCCGCTGTTCGAAGCACTTTTCACCATGCTCAAACGCAGGTGAATACCGACCATGTAAAAACCGGCCAAGGCCAACAGAAAAAAGCCCGGCACCATCAGCACTTGGGCAACCCACACCGGCCAGCCCAAAATCATGCTGGTTTCCCCGGCGGCCTTGATGGACAAAGCCCCCACACCGGCCCGCCAGGTGATCAATGCGCCAAACGCACCCACCAAAAGTGAGCCAAACGCATCCAGCCGGTGCACCGTGGCGGGTCTGGCTTTGGCGGTAAAAAAGTCCACCTTGACATCACCGCCGTTCAGGTGGCAATAGGCAAAAAAACTGGCTGACGCAAACGCAGCGGCCATTTGCAGCACCTCCACGTCACCAGGTACCGGCGCAGCCCAGAGCTTGCGCCCCACAATGCTGATGATGCTCATGACCACAATGGCAACAAAAATCAGCCCACCCATGATGGCGGACACCTTGGATGCGTTAAACAACCCCCGCCCAAAGGGGCCAAAGGCGAGCATTGCGGTACTGGGTTCAGCACCGGGAACAGGCTCTTGCATGGACACAACTCCTCCGACACAGCCCGCAGGGGGCGCATCAATCCATTAAAACTTGGGGGGTACGCGGTGTGACACCCGGCCACACCGCTTGAACGAACCGTCTGATTGACGGGCTACTGGTTTAGGCGTTCACTTGACCGCGTACTTGGCAATCAAGGCTTTGGCATCACTCAGCAATTTCTTGCCGTCAGCGCCTTTGGCAGTCACATCAGCCACCCAGGCGTCCGTGACTTGTTCGCCAATCTTCTTCCAGCCCTGGAGTTCAGACGCGGGAATCACGTTGTGGGTGTTTTTCTCGGTCAGCTTCTTGCCAATGGCGTCTGCCGCAAGAAAAGTTTTACCAATGGAGCCCGACAGGGCCTGGCCACTGTTGGCATCAATGACCTTTTTCAGCTCAGGCGTCAGGCTGTCGTATTTGGCCTTGTTCATGGCAAACACAAAGGTCGAGGTGTAGATGGCGGGCTCTACCGGGTCGGTTTCGGAGTGGAACTTGGCCAGCTCCTGAATCTTGACCGAAGGCACCACTTCATAAGGCACCAATGCGCCGTCGATCACTGACTTGGACAGTGCCTCACTCACCTGAGGCACGGGCATGGCCACCGGTGTGGCGCCCAACGCTGCCAACAGCTTGTTGGTCTGGCGCGTGGGGGCGCGCAGCTTGGTGCCTTTGAGGTCGGCCAGGGTTTTGATGGGTTTGCCGGTCATGTGGAACACGCCGTCACCATGCACGTGCAGGGCAATCAGTTTCACGTCCTTGAACTCTGCCGCTGCAGCGGGGATGGTGGCCACAAAGTCCCACAAGGCCTTGCTGGTGCCTTCCGGGCTTTGCATCATGAAGGGCAACTCGAACACCTCAGACAACGGAAAGCGCCCGGCAGTGTAGCCAGGCAACACCCAGACCACATCGGCCACGCCGTCTTTCACCTGGTCAAACAACTGTGGTGGCGTGCCACCGAGCTGCATGGATGGGTAAATCTGGCATTTCATTTTGTCGCCAGAATCA
>JBIJDQ010000250.1:0-4243 GCA_044344025.1 Rhodoferax sp. | reverse complement strand
CGCCCGACTCGCCAGTATTGCGGTTGAGAAAAGCCTGGCTTTGCAGCAGTTGCGCGACAGTGAGACGCGTTTTCGCACCGTCATGGAAGACATTGTGGGCGTTGCCGCACAGGGGTATGCGATGGATGGCACGGTCACGTTCTGGAATCGCGCGTCAGAACAGCTCTATGGCTACACCGCCGAGGAAGCCATGGGAAACAACCTGCTGGACCTGATCATTCCACCAAAAATGCGTGACGGCGTCGCCGCTGCCATGTCAGCCATGCGGGTAACTGGGCAGGCCATCGCCGCCGGTGAATTGGTGCTCATGGCCAAGGGCGGGGCAGCCGTACCAGTCTACTCAAGCCACGCTTTGGTGAAACCGGTGCTCGGTCAACAGGAGTTTTTTTGCCTCGATATTGATTTGACTGAACGCAAACGAATGGAAGAGCAGGTTCGCCAACTGGCCTTTTTTGACCCACTGACCCTGCTTCCAAACAGGCGCATGTTTGACGACCGTCTTAAGCAGACCATGGCCGCAAGTAACCGTTCCGGCCATTTTGGGGCGTTGATGTTCATCGACCTGGACAACTTCAAGCCGATCAATGACACGCACGGCCATGAATTCGGTGACCAGTTACTGATTGAAGTGGCACAGCGCTTGTTGGCCTGTGTGCGTGAAGTGGACACTGTGGCGCGTATTGGTGGTGACGAATTTGTGGTGATGCTGAGCGACTTGACGGCTGAACGCAGGGAGTCCAACGAACAAGCTCGTTCCATTGCCGAGAAAATTCGAGTGTCCTTGGCGCAACCCTATGTGTTGACAGTCAGGCACGACGGCAAACCTGACATCACTGTCGAACACCACTGCTCGGCAAGCCTGGGCGTGGCCTTGTTTATTAACCATGAGAGCAGCCCGTACGACATCCTCAAGCGGGCTGATGCCGCCATGTACCTGGCCAAAGACGCGGGGCGCAACCGGGTGTGTACTTATGAAGAACCTGCTGGCGGTGCAGTATGAGTACAAAACAGCCAATCGAGCCACACATCAATTCGCAGCAGCAGAAGGCAACTGAGCGAACCTGGCCGATTGGCACGGCGCTGACCACGCTGTGTTTGGTCTTGTTGCTGCCCTTGCTGGTTCTGTTGCTGCTTGGTATGCAGGATGAAGAACAGCGCATACAGCGCCGCACGGAGACCACCGCCATGAGCCTGGCGCAAATCGCGGCCCATTCGCTGGAGCGTGATCTGAGTGAGACCCAGCAATTTATTGCCACATTGGCCGCGCGCGCCAGTGTGCGGGCGCTTGACACGGCGCGTTGTGACCCGGTGTTTGGGGACTATCACAAGTCACACCCCGGCTTTACTGCACTCACCACCACCTTGCATGACGGCAGGTTGGTGTGCAGTTCTTTGGGGGCCGCCGCAGATCGGCCGCAGCTCAAAATACCGCTGACATCGGGCCAAAACAGCGGGGCACCGCAGTTTCAGCTGGGTCGGGCGCAAAAAGGCTTTTTGTCCGGCCGTTGGGTTTTGCCTGTCAGCCAGCCGGTGTTTGATGACGCAGGCAACGCGCGCGGCGCCATTGCCGCCTGGATTGACCTGACACGGGTCAACCCCCTCAGCGAAAGCACCCTGAGCCGTTTTCCAAAAGACACCATCAGCACGGTGTTTGACGACAACGCCGTGGTGTTGGCTCGCTCCCGTGAGGCTGACAAGTGGGTTGGTGTGGACCGCAGTGGGTTTCCGCAAGCTACCCAGGCACTCAAGCAGCGCCAGGGGTTTTTCCAGGCAAGTTCAAAAACCGATGACATTCACCGCCTGTACGCTGTGGTGCCGGTAGAAGGCACCCGCTGGATAGTTTCGGTGGGTATTCCGACCCTTGCCATGGAGGCAGAACTTGCCCAGGCAAGGCGTCAGGGGTATGCCCTCTTTGCGTGTGCCCTGCTGTTTTCTGCGCTGTTGTTGTGGTTTGTCAAACGGTATGCGGCGCGGCCATTGCAGCTGGGTGCTGTGGTGACCCAGGCAGTAAAAAGTGGCGATTTGCAGCGGCGCATTCCGTTAGGTGAACTGGGGCCGATCAGCGAATTCAGAAGCATTGCCGTTCAGTTCAACGCCATGCTTGACACGCTGGCGGCAGACCGAGCCACTTTGGCACAAAGCGAGGCCGATTTCCGCACCCTGTTCAACGAAATGCAAAGTGGTTTTGCGGTTCACGACCTTATTTGTGACGCGGCAGGCACCCCGGTGGACTACCGTTTTGTGGCCGTTAACCCGGCGTTCGAGGCCATGACGGGTTTGACGGCCAGCCATTTGGTTGGCAAACGTGTCACCGATGTGTTTTCCACTCTGGAGCCCATCTGGATTGAGCGATATGGCCGGGTGGTTTTGACCGGAGAACCAGCAGAATTTGAAAACCACAGCGCCGCGCTAAACAAACACTTTGAGGTGCGGGCTTTTCGCACACGGCCAATGCAATTTGGCGTGATGGTGCAGGACGTGACCGAGCGAAAGCTGACCGAGGTGGCGCTGGCGCGCGAAAGAGCCATGTTGCGCCGGGTGATCGACACCATTCCAGACCTGATTTTTTTCAAGGACGACAAAGGCTATTACCTGGGTTGCAACAAGGCGTTTGAGGTCTTTGCGGGTCGCACCGAACAGGCGCAGGTTGGGAAAACTGATTTTGATTTTTTTGACACGAAGACAGCCAGTTTTTTCCGTGTGCAAGACCAGCAGATGCTGCAAAGCGGCGAGACACGCCAAAACGAAGAGTGGGTGAGCTACCCGGACGGGCGCCAGGCGTTGCTCAACACCGTCAAGACACCCTTTGCCAATGAGCAGGGGGATGCCATTGGTGTGTTGGGTATCAGCCGCGACATCACACCGCAGCACCAGGCCCAGCTTGAGCTCAGGGCGCGAGACGAAACCTACCAGGCCATTTTGACCACTCAGCTCGATGGATTCTGGATTGCAGACATGCAAGGCCGCTTGCTGGAGGCCAATGCTGCATACGTCACGATGTCGGGCTATTCACGCGAAGAACTGCTGGGGATGCACATCTCGGACCTGGATACAGAGGATTCCACTGAGGTGGTGGTTCAACGCATTCAGCGCATCAAGTCAGAGGGTGGCGGCATTTTCGAGACCCGGCACCGCCGCAAGAACGGCGAGATTTGGCATGCAGAAATCAGTGCCAATTTTTGGCCGGCACAAGAGCGGCAATTTGTTTTTATACGCGACGTCAGCCAACGCAAACAGGTTGAAGCCCAGTTGCAACAGGCGGCAGCGGTGTTTGACAACACCCAGGAAGGCATGATGGTGACCGACACCCAGGACACCATCGTGCGGATCAACCCGGCGTTCACAACTTTGACCGGTTACACCGAGAAAGATGCCATTGGCCAGAAGCCCTCGCTGCTGAATTCACCACACCAGGACGAGTCGCTCTATGCGGCAATGAAGAAAAGCCTGCAGCAACGCGGCCAGTGGAAAGGCGAAATCATCAACCGACGCAAAAATGGCGAGGATTTTCAGCAATGGATGACGATTTCGTCCATTTTTGATTCAGCGGGCAAACTCAGTCACCATGTGTCGACCTTCACCGATATTTCGGAACTGAAAGAAGCCCAGGCCAGAATTCACACGTTGGCATTTTTTGACCCCCTGACCCAGTTGCCCAACCGTCGTCTGCTGCTGGACCGCCTGCACCGTGCGGTGGTGGCCAGCAGCAGGCGCAAAAGTTGTGGTGCCGTGCTGTTGATTGACATGGACAACTTCAAGCTGCTCAACGACACCAAGGGTCATGAAGTGGGCGACCTGCTGCTTGTTGAGGTGGCCCGACGCCTGAGAAATTGCGTGCGTGATCAAGACAGTTTGGCTCATCAAGGGGGCGACGAATTCATCATCATTCTGGAAGACCTTGGGTCTGAACTCCAGGAGGCGGCCAATCGGGCGGAACTGGTGGCCGAGAAAATATTGCAAACCCTGCGCGAGACCTACCAACTTGGCACCATGGAGCACCACACCCAGGCCAGCATCGGGGTGGCCACTTACCAGGATGCGTCAGACGGGGCAGAGGAAATTCTCAAACGCGCTGACACCGCCATGTACCGTGCAAAAGCCGATGGCCGCAACACTGTGCGCTTTTTTGACCCTGCCATGCAGGCGGCGCTTGAGCAGCGCATCAAACTGGAGTCTGAACTGCGTCACGCGTTGGTGGACAAGGAGTTGCGGCTTTATTACCAGGCCCAGGTCAGCAGTGCTG
>JBIJDQ010000249.1:0-4244 GCA_044344025.1 Rhodoferax sp. | reverse complement strand
CAGGTGTATGACGCTGAATACGTAGGTGAGATGGACAACTGGGCCGCCACTGCCCACCGGATGGCCGCGCGCAAATTGCTCAACACCGAAGATGCCCAAACTCTGCGCCTGCTGGAAGCTTATGGCGTGCTGATTGCCAACACCGACCGGCATTACTGCAATATCTCGCTGCTCATCAAGGACGACGACTGGGTGCTGTCGCCCACCTTGGGGTCATGGGCACAAGCCAAGGCCTTGGCAGCGCAGTTCTGGCAGTCCGTGGCAGCTGAGACACGGGTGTCAGAGGGGTTCAGGGCGATTGCGGCCGAAAATTTATACAAAATAAGCCTGTAGTGCTTGTCGGATAAGCGTTAGTAGCTATCTAATTAATAGCTTTTCACCAGCGCAAACCAGCTTGCGTTGCGCCAAAGCCCTAACACACCCCGCAATAAGAAAAAGCACGCTGATCAGGCGTGCTTAAAAATGAGGCACCCGCTGGAGAATCAAGCTGGGTGCGGGTTGGCGTGTTTGTCAGCAGGCTTATCCACAAGCTAGCCCACAGCAGCCATGGACAAGTATTTTTTGCGCCTGACTGGTGCAGGCCGTGGCCTATTGCGTTTGTTGAATACCAGCCAACAACCAGCCGCTGTCGCCCTGGCGTGATTTCATCAAATGCCAGATTTCATCAAAGGACTCGTCTGGCGTCCCGCTGTCGTCACGAATTACACCGGTGAAGCGCACACTGACCAGATAGCGCTCGGTGTTTTCGTCCACTTCCATGACCAGGGCATCAATGCTAACCACGTCATTTTTCTGTTTGGAGAGGCCACGCTCAGCCAGTTCCATCTTCAACTCGGCAAACATCTCTGGTGTGGTGAACTGGCGGATGTCGTCAAGGTTGCTGGCATCATTGGCGGCCTGCAAACGAATGAAGTTCACCTTGGCATTTCGCTCAAAGCCTGCGGCATCAAAGTCAGCTGGGATCCGGTTGGTGCTGGGCACCCCGGCACCAATGCCTGAGCTGATACCCGACCCAATGGCGCTGTTGCCGGTTGCGGGCATGGAAACCTTGTAGGCCGCAGCATGCTGATCAGGGCGATTGGCTTGGGCTGCCGCACCAGTGCTCACATGGGCATATTGCATGCCACCCGGCCCTGACGCGCTGGCCAGCTTGGCGGCAGCGCGTTTGCGCAAGAAGAAACCAACCGCCACCATGATGGCGGCGGCCATCAAACCAAACATCAGCATGCTGGCCAACTCTTCACCAAAACCCAGGTGGGAGGCCAGTGCCGCCAAGCCAAGACCTGCGGCAATGCCAGCCACCGGCCCCATCCATGAGCGTGAGGGCGCAGCGGCTGCACCAGCAGCTGCGGGCGTCGCAGCTGCCGCTGGCGCTCCGGGCGCCTTGTCCGGGGTCGCCTGGCGTTGGGTGCCCATTGATTTGCCAGAGCCCATGCGCTTGGCCGCCTCTGCATCCATGGCCACGGTAGAAAGGCCGAGGGTGAACACCACAGCCAGCAGGGTGAGTAATCGCTTCATGTGAATCTCCTGTAAAAATGAAAGAACGGTTTGAAGCATAAGCTGAAGATGGCACTTGAAAAAGCAGCAATTAACAGAGCTAAAGTTCGTAAAAATAAGAATGTTGAGGCGCTTGCCAAGACTTGGGTGTTTGCCTCAGTCGGGTTGGTTCGACTTCGGTAGCCCAAGCACCACCAGGGTGACCACAGTCAGGGGCAACACGAAGCTCAACATGGTTGTCGAGAACGCAGTCAGTGCATCGTGTTGCTGGGCCGCCAGCACCAAATAGGTCACATAGGCCACGTAATAGCCCAGAAACACGGCACCTTCCCAGCGGGCAATCATCCGCCCGGTCATAAACACCGGAACACACGCCAGCGCCACGGCAACCATCACCCACAGGTCGAAATTCAAGGCGGCTTGTGGCACCAGCAGGCCCGCCTGGCCAGAGACCAAACTGGCGACACCCATGCAACCCAGCGCATTGAAGATGTTGCTGCCCACCACGTTGCCCACCGCAATGTCGCGCTCGCCCTTGATCGCAGCCATCACGGAGGTGGCCACCTCGGGCATCAAGGTGCCAGCTGCCACGATGGTCAAGGCGATCACCAGGTCGCTGACCCCCATTGACTTGGCAATCGTCACGGAGGCTTGCACCAACCAGTCAGAGCCCATTACCAGCAACGCCAAACCAACGGCAATCAGCAGCAACTGCACCCACATACGGTCCAGCCAGAGGGCTGGTGCCTTGGGTGTAAATTCCTGGGCGTACTCGGTCTGGGCGGCCTGACCTTCGCGTCGAGACTGAAGCACCAGAAAAACCGTGTACGCCGTCAACACAATCAAAAGTAGCACGCCATCGTTCATGCTCAGGCGCCCATCAAGCGAGAGCAGCAGCAGCAACAAACTGGCGCCAAGCATGATGGGCACCTCCTGGCGAATCAGCTGGATGTTGACCACCAGCGGCACGATCAAGGCAGAAACACCCAAAATGAACAGCACATTGAAGATGTTGCTGCCCACCACATTGCCCAGCGCCATGTCGGTCTTGCCTTCCAGCACGGCACCCACAGACACGGCCACCTCAGGCGCACTGGTGCCAAAAGCCACCACCGTGAGCCCCACCACCAAGGGCGAAATGCCAAGCGACAGCGCCAGACGGGAGGCCCCGCGCACCAACACGTCGGCTCCAGCAACCAGGGCGGCAAGCCCGGCAAAAAACAGCAAATAAGTCATGTTCTTTAAGGGTGCGAGTAGAGAAAAAGTTGTATGGGCAGCGTCGTTGGGTGAGCGCAGCCAGAATTACCTGGAGTGTTCACGGATGGGAATTGACGATTTCTTGCCTCCCGGATTATCAAACAGACCCGGTCCAAGTGCCAGTCTCAGGCCCATCCAAACTCAGGAGTTGACCAGCCGCCACATCAGGTAGGCCCCCAACATTGCGTTGCCAATGGAAAACCCAACGATCAGCAAGCTGAAAAACGTGCTTGGCAACTGGGTGTGGGTGATCCAGCCCAAAACCATGGACAGCAGGTTCAGCGCCACCATGATCCAAAAAAGCGGATTGCGTGGCTGGTACAGACGCTTGAAATTCATGGGATGTCAGCGTGACCGCCGTGCTGCCGCAGCAACCAACCGCTCCGAACCAAAATTGATGCCATCGCCTAGCGCCGCGAGCGCCGCTTGAGCCAAACCCGCAAGCGCCAGATGAGTTTGACGCTCAAGTAACCCAGTGCCGAGCCGCCTACGGCGAACAGGCCCATGCCCATCACGGTTGGCCAGCCAAACTCTGCGAGCCATGACGGCTCACCCGCACCAAAAGGTGTGGGCTCGCCCAGGGGTTGGCCCAAAACCACCGCACCTGTCTGGTAGGCCAGCCAGAGCCAAAAACCAATCGTCAGCGGGTTGGTGACCATCGTCATCGCAGCCGCAGCCGGTATGTTGGCACGCCACCAGGTGCAATGCGCTGCTGCCACCACAATTTGGGCGACAGGCAAGACGAAGGCCCAAAAAGTGCCCACCGCTACCCCGCGCGCCACTGACTCGTGTTGAAGCCGCCAAAGCTGTGGGTCAAGCAGCCGTCCAGCGACCGGACGCAGCCAGGGGTGTGCGACCAAAAAGTCACGGCTTGGCAGCGATTTGCTGAACCGGTCGCTCCAATGGGGAACACCCCGCTTCATCGGAGAGTGCCTCGGCGCACCAGGGTCAGCCACAGCGCTGGAGAAGGCAAGGGTTGCACAAGCCAAACGGATGCGGACCAGGCCGTCAGTACCGTCAAACCTAAAAACCATGAAATCACGTAAAACATGGGAAGACCAATACACCGTTGTTGTCATGTAGCGATGATGCGGCCTCGGAAAGCTTGGGTGAAGCAGGGAAATGCGTCATGACATTCTTGTTTATGCGAACTATATTGCGTTTTTACTCAGAATAAAAATGGGGATAACTCGCTAAACTTTGTTCACTCTGTGCAATCGTGGTTTTGTCGGCGGTGCGCTCAATGCCCCCCCGGACGGTTGTTGATTTATAACTTACAAGGTTTTTCATGCAAACAATTGCACCCCTGTGGCTTTGGGCCACCTTTGGCGGCATCGTGCTGGTGTCGCTTTTTATTGACTTCGTGGTGCTCAAAAAACAGGGCGCACATGACATTGGCATCAAGGAGGCAGTGAATTGGTCAATCATCTGGGTCGCCATGAGCTTCTTGTTCAATGGCCTGTTCTGGTGGGCGGTGAAAGACAGCACCG
>JBIJDQ010000248.1:0-4259 GCA_044344025.1 Rhodoferax sp. | reverse complement strand
ATCTGATTGAGCATGAGTTGAATATTGAGCGGCCCCTGGTCAAACACCAAGCCAATCGAACCAAAATGTGCAATCTGGTTGGCCATGGCCATTTCCGGTACCACCGACAAATAGGGCATGCCTGACAGCGGATCCCCACTGGCCTGCAAGAGGCCATCAGTGGGAGTTTCCTGCCCGAAACGCACCTGAGCATGGCTCAAACGAAACTGCCATGGGCCGCTTTGGTAGTCCAGATAACCACCAACCAGACGGTTATCCCGCTGATCCCAGCGAAGGTCGGCTGCAAACGGGGTTTGCTCGGGTGAGCGTCCGGCAAACAACTTACCTCTGAGCAGACCCGCCGCTACCGGCAGCGTGGCGCTGGCATCTAGGCCGTCAATGTAAGAAAACACCAACGATCCATAGAAATCTGGAGGCGGTCGCACAGTCAAGTTGGCATAACCGACCAACCTTGAATCTCCCAGCATGTAGAACTCGGTGCCCAGTCGCCCGACGCGCATAGAGACATCGGGCGACATGCTGTAGCGCAAAAATGCCCACGTCAACTCCGGCGCAAAGGTCTTGTCAGCGTGGTAGCGGGAAACCCCCTGAACCACCGCCTCGGTGTTGGGACTGATCTGAAAATTGGCCTGAATGCCCAACAAAGTGTCCACCTTGGCAGTCCACTGGTTGGAAGCACCTTCAGGCTGAGACAGGTCACGCACAAACTGGGCATTGTTGGTGTTTGACCGAGTAGCCCCCAGCGTGCCAAAACCATGCAGGCTGAAAACCGGCCGATCAGTTACAGCGGTACCGTCAATGGACCATGCCAACGCGGGCCACATCACAAACAGGCAGGCTGCCAAAGCCGCCCACGGAAGCACAAGACGCCGTCCAAATTTGACGGATGGTTGGGTGTATTTAATGTGCATGCGCATGGCCCGTCCCCGGAATGCAGCGTCAACCAAAAATGTTAATACCGCCAAATTAGTATAACTTTTCTCATACGAAGTAGGCCGTTTGACTCATAGTGCCGGATCACGTACCTGCCAACGTATCTCATCGATCTGTTTGAGCAAATCAGATGCCAGTGTGGTGCCCCAGACATCCAGGCACTCGTCAAGTTGTGCAACCGTCGTGACCCCGATGATGGTGCTGGCCACTTGCCACTTGGTGTAACAAAATGCCAATGCCATTTGCAGCGGCGTCAGACCATGTTCACGCGCCAGCGCGCTGTAGCGCTTGGCAGCAAGCAATGCCTCAGGGCGACCCCAGCGCTGTTTGCGGGACGACTCGAACTTGGTCAACCGGGCCTGGGCGGGCGCACCAGGGCCAGTCAACCCGGTGTCGTCGTACTTGCCCGTCAGCAGCCCAAATGACAGCGGCGAATAGGCCAGCAGCGAAACACCAAGCCGGTACATGGTTTCGTCCAGCGCGTTTTCCACGCTGCGGTTAAGCAGGCTGTAGCCATTTTGGACCGTGGCGACGCGGGGCAGCCCATATTGCTCTGCCAGGCGCACAAATTCGTGCACACCATAAGGCGTTTCATTGGACAAACCCACAGCCCGCACCTTGCCCGCCTGCACCAGCTTGCCCAGCGCTTCAAGCTGGGCGTGAATGGAGGTGCCCTCCCCTTCAGTGGCTGGCTTGAAATAAGCGGCACCAAACATCGGCACACTGCGAACTGGCCAGTGAATCTGGTACAGGTCAATCACGTCAGTTTGCAAGCGTTTGAGGCTGTCATCACAGGCTTGCAGAATGTCTGCGCCAGTCAGGTCTGGGCTGCCACCACGAATCCAGGGCATGCCGCGTGACGGACCAGCCACTTTGGTGGCCATCACCAGCTGTTGCCGTGCAGCGGGCCGCTTGACGAACCAGTTGCCGATAATTTTTTCGGTGGCGTTGAAGGTTTCTGCCCGGGGCGGCACGGCATAGATCTCCGCCGTGTCAATGAAATTGATGCCACGCTCCAGCGAGCGATCAAGAATGTCATGGGCTACTGACTCGTCCACCTGCTCACCAAAGGTCATGGTGCCCAAACAGATGGGGGTGACAAACAGGTCGCTTGACCCAAGTTGAATGGTTTTCATAGGAGAGGCATCAAAGGTGAAAATTTGATTTTGAGTGTACGGGGCGCTCGGACACCAAAACCTGCCTGACTAAGCCGCTGCCTGGGCAGCTGCCTTGGCGGCACGGCGGGCGCTTGACCCGATCTTGACCTGTGCCTCACCCTCAATCACTGCCACCCCTTTGACGCTGCAAGTGGTTTTCAGCAAGACACGGCAGCGCGCGCCATCAATTTCCAGCACCTGCACGGTCGCAGACACCGTGTCACCGGGGCGAACCGGGGCCAGAAATTTCAGGCGTTGCTCCAGGTAAATTGTTCCTGGGCCTGGCAAGCGATTACCCAACACGGCTGAAACCAGGCTAGCAGACAACATGCCATGGGCAATGCGACCTTTAAAAGGCGTGGATGCTGCGAACTCTTCATTCAGGTGGACGGCGTTGATGTCACCCGACACGCCGGAAAACAACAAGATGTCGGCTTCGGTGATGGTCTTGGCAAAGGTGCCGCTCATGCCAATGTGCAGGTCTTCAATGTCGTAGCCGTTTTGTTCATTCATGGTTTGTTTTCCAATCTTTCATGTCGTGGTAATTTGAATTAATTCGCGGTACACCTGCCGCGCTGACTTGATGGGATTATTGTCGGCGTGACGGAGGTACTTTGTAGCCAGGAGAGACTCCATTTTTTAAAATGCAAGCTATAGCTTACAAAATCAAAATTTAGATCACAATTGCAAGCTATGACTAGCAACATTGGCAACATTCGTTTACCCGATGAACTTGGCGTGCAGTTGCGCGAGCAAAGACTGTTTCTCAAGCTAAGCAAATCCGAACTTGCGGCCAAGGCAGGCAAGGTTCGCGAAGTTATTTCACGACTGGAGAATGGACAAGACTCAACGGTCTCCTCATTGGTCGCCGTCTTGGGAGCGCTCGGGTTGGCACTGCGACTGGAACGAGTCGGTCTCCCCTCGGCCAGTGAAGTCGCACGCCGCTTTCAGGAAGACGACGATGCTTCCTGAAAAAATCCGCTCGCTGATGGTCTCGATCGGCGACACGGAAAATGCGGGGCAACTCCTGAAGACATCAACTTACGAGTTCCGCTACCTTGCCCCAAACACTGAACAGCCGTCTATGGCACTGCTCATGCCAGCTCGTGAGCGCCTGACTTGGCAGGACGGTGAACTCTTTCCTCCGATGGATCAGAATTTGCCGGAAGGCGACTTGTTCATGAAAATCAGGGAGATGTTCCCCAAGCAGCCGATGACACCCATGCATCTTCTGGCGCTGATCGGGCGCAATGGGATTGGTCGGCTAGGATACCAACTCGCGGGCCAACCCGACAACGTCGCGCCGCGACACATCAGCAAAGCTGAGCTTCTCAAGACAAGTTACACGCCTGAAATTTTCAACGAATTGGTCGCTGCCTACCTCAGCACAGGCGCAGGTATTGCGGGCATGCAACCCAAAATCATGGTGCCGGATCGTCCAACGGTTCCCATTCCCTCACTGATCGTGAAAGCAGCAAGCGCCGCCTACCCTGGATTGGCTGCCAACGAACACTTGTGCCTGAGCGCTGCGCGTGCCGCCGGCATCAGTGTTCCCGAGTTTTCCCTCTCTGACGATGGTCAGATGCTGATCCTGGACCGCTTTGATATGGTGATGCAGGCCGACAACACTGTCGAAAGACTGGGCTTTGAGGACATCGCAGCACTTGCGGGCCTGCGCGTGCGCGACGTTCTGTCAGACCGAAAGTACCAAGGTAGCTACCAACGTATTGCTGATTTGCTGCGGCAACTCCAGCTGCACAGTGACAATCTGCACAGGTTTTTCGAGCAAGTTGCTTTCTCGGTCATGGTCCGCAATGGGGACGCTCACTTAAAGAACTTTGGCGTGCTGTATCGGGATGCCACCACGGTGTGGCTTGCGCCGATGTTTGACGTGGTCACCACCTCCATTTACACCTACACGCAATACAGAGGCGGCCCAGAGCTTGAGGACCACACACTGGCGCTGAAACTTTTTGCGGGCAAACATCAAACAAAAACTTACCCGACTCAAGATGAACTTTGTGATTTCGGGCTTCGGGTCTGCGGTGTCAAACAGCCCGCACAGGTACTTGAAAGAATTGCACAATCGATGCGCGAAACGCTGCTGGATGCCAAGGGAGACGACCGGATACCAACACCGTTGCTGATGAAAATGCAGGCTACTTGGGA
>JBIJDQ010000246.1:0-4273 GCA_044344025.1 Rhodoferax sp. | reverse complement strand
TCCATGTAGTGGCGCTGTGAAAACGTTATCGAATTCATATAGGGTAGTTGCTCGAAGGAGTTTCTCCTTGTCGAAGAGTCGTGGATGCTGCACTAATTTTTTCAGTGCTTTCGGCTTCATGCTTTTCAAAAACATGCGGGTGTAAACCAGTTTGTTGAACCCCTTACCGATGCTGTGCCCGCCTGCGGCCAAGTCCAATGGTGCACAGATCGCTGCCAGTGCATTGACCGTTTGACTTGCGAGGTATCCCGATTCTTCAGCCCACCTCAAAAGAGCATTGCCACCGAGCGAAATTCCCACAACAAACAGTGGCCCGGTGTGGCTCTGCCGTAGCCGCCTAAGTACCCACCCGATTTCCTCATGGTCACCGGAATGGTAGGCACGTGGGGCCAGATTGATCTCTCCGCTGCAGCCTCGAAAATGGGGCACCACATAGTCCATATCCGCCTCTGCAGAGTACTCTGCGAATGCCTGTGCGTAATGGCTGGCAGACGAACCCTCAAGTCCATGAAATAGCACTAACAGGGGACGCGGTTTGGTTGATGGGGTTTCGAATCGGCGCCAATCCACATCGATAAAGTCCTCGTCAGGTGTGAGCCATCGCTCGCGCTGGTATTGCGGTGTTACACCAAGGGTTTTACGCGACAGTACGGCGGGCCAGATGGTTTGCAGGTTCCCGCCAGGTAGCCACTTGGGACCTTTGTAGTTCAGTCTGGACGCTAACGGCGGGTGGTACTCCATGTTTTCAAGCGTACTACAGACGGGATTGGTCAGCGGAATTGCGGGTCTAAATGCAAAAACCGCCTGAGGGCGGTTTTTCAAAGGAGAATAAACAAGTTACTTCTTCTGGCGATACTTGCGCAGTGCAGAAATTTGCGCTGCCATCACGGCCAGCTCAGACTGTGCTCTGGCGATGTCCAAGTCACCCTTGGCATTCTTCAACGCTTCCTCAGCAGCGGCCTTGGCGGCATTTGCCTTTTCATCGTCCAGGTCTTTGCCGCGAATAGCCGTATCGGACAACACGGTGACACAACTTGGCTGAACTTCAAGAATTCCACCGGCTACAAAGACAAACTCTTCGCTTCCGTCAGCTTTCTCGATACGCACAGCACCAGCCTTGATACGGGTGATCAAGGGCGTATGGCGTGGAAAAATACCAAGCTCGCCGGCCTCTCCCGGAAGCGCCACAAAGCGCGCCTCCCCGGAAAAGATCAACTCCTCGGCACTGACCACATCAACATGGATGGTGTTCATGGTGAACCTTGATTAGAGCTTTTTAGCTTTTTCGAACGCTTCGTCGATGGTACCAACCATGTAGAACGCTTGTTCAGGCAGGTGATCGCACTCTCCGCCCACAATCATCTTGAATCCGCGGATGGTTTCGGCCAAGCTGACATATTTGCCAGGAGAGCCAGTGAACACCTCAGCGACATGGAATGGTTGCGACAGGAAACGCTGAATCTTACGGGCGCGGGCCACTGCAAGTTTGTCTTCAGGTGCCAACTCGTCCATACCCAAGATCGCGATAATGTCACGCAACTCTTTGTAACGTTGCAGAGTTCCCTGCACAGCACGCGCTGTTTCATAGTGGTCTTGACCAACCACCAATGGATCAAGCTGACGGCTGGTAGAGTCCAATGGATCGACCGCAGGGTAGATACCCAACGAAGCGATGTCACGGGACAACACAACGGTCGAATCCAAGTGAGCAAACGTCGTGGCAGGGCTTGGGTCGGTCAAGTCATCCGCTGGCACGTAAACGGCTTGGATGGAAGTGATGGAACCAACTTTGGTAGAAGTAATACGCTCTTGCAAACGTCCCATTTCTTCAGCCAGAGTAGGTTGATAACCCACAGCAGAAGGCATACGACCCAACAAAGCGGAAACTTCGGTTCCAGCCAACGTAAAGCGGTAGATGTTGTCCACAAAGAACAGAACGTCTTTACCTTCGTCACGGAAGGATTCAGCGATGGTCAGACCAGTCAAAGCGACGCGCAAACGGTTGCCTGGAGGCTCATTCATCTGGCCGTACACCATGGATACTTTGGACTCTTCCAGCTTCTCCAGGTTCACAACGCCGGAGTCAGCCATCTCATGGTAGAAGTCGTTACCCTCACGGGTACGCTCACCCACACCAGCAAACACGGAAAGGCCGCTGTGTGCTTTAGCGATGTTGTTGATCAACTCCATCATGTTCACGGTCTTGCCCACACCGGCACCACCGAACAGACCCACCTTACCGCCTTTTGCAAACGGGCAAACCAAGTCGATCACCTTGATACCAGTTTCCAGCAATTCCTGGGACGGATTCAACTCATCGTATGAAGGAGCTTTACGGTGAATGGAAGCCAATTTTTCTGCGTTGACAGGGCCACGCTCATCAATTGGTGCACCCAGCACGTCCATGATGCGTCCCAGCGTGGCTTTGCCCACGGGAACCATGATGGATTGGGCTGTGTTTTGCACGATCATGCCGCGGCGCAAACCATCAGAAGAACCCAGCGCAATGGTACGAACGATGCCGTCACCCAACTGCTGCTGAACTTCCAACGTCAAAGTGGAGCCATCCATCTTGAGCGCGTCATAAATCTTGGGCATCTGGTCACGCGGAAATTCCACGTCAACCACCGCACCGATACACTGAACAATCTTGCCTTGGACTTGAGCCATTTTTTGCTCCAAAAATAAATTCGATTAAACCGCTGCGGCACCGGCCACAATTTCCGAAAGTTCTTTCGTAATTGCTGCTTGACGCGTTTTGTTGTAAACCAGTTTCAGCTCTGCGATAACACTGCCGGCGTTGTCGGTAGCAGACTTCATAGCCACCATACGTGCCGACTGCTCGGAGGCCATGTTTTCGGCAACGGCTTGGTACACCAGCGCCTCCACATACCGAACGAGCATCTCGTCGATAACCGCCTGAGCATCTGGTTCATAGATGTAATCCCAGCCGTGCTTCGCGCCCGATTTGGCTTCACTGGCATCTGCCTCCGTCTGCATTGCCGCTGCCGACAACGGCAGCAACTGCTGAACCACTGGCTCCTGCTTCATCGTATTGATAAAGCGGGTGTAGCAGAGGTAAACCGAGTTCACCTCACCTTTGGCATAGGCATCCAGCAGCACCTTTACAGGGCCAATGAGTTTGTCAAGGTGAGGTGTGTCGCCGAGTTGGGTCGCATGCGACACAACCTTTGCACCAACGCGATTCAGAAAGCCCAAACCTTTGTTGCCGATTGCAACTGCATTAGTGGTAATACCAGCAGCTTGCAAATCTCGCAACTTGTGGGTCACGCCTCTCAGCACGTTGGTGTTCATACCACCGCACAAGCCCTTGTCTGTAGTCACCACAATCATCCCCGCCGACTTGGAGTCGTTGGTTTTCATGAAGGGGTGAACATACTCAGGATTTGCTTGACCCAAGTTGGCTGCAATGTTGCGAATTTTTTCGCTGTAAGGGCGGGCCGCACGCATGCGGTCCTGTGCCTTACGCATTTTGCTGGCGGCGACCATTTCCATGGCTTTGGTGATCTTCTTGGTGTTTTCCACCGATTTGATCTTGCCGCGTATTTCCTTACCTGCTGCCATGAATGACTCCTTGTGTCTTCAGGTGCAAATCAAGCAAACGTTTTCTTGAACGCGGTTGCGGCGGCTGTCAATTCAGCCTCTGCATCCTTATCCATTGCCTTGTCTGCTTCCAGCTTAGCCAACAGCGCAGCGTGCTTATCCTTCAAATAGGAATGCAAGCCGTGCTCAAAGGCCAAGACCTTCTTGACATCGATATCGTCCATGAAACCTTTGTTGACAGTGAACAGGGTCGCACCCATCAAGCTGATTGGCAAAGGGCTGTACTGAGCTTGCTTGAGCAACTCGGTCACGCGCGCACCGCGATCCAACTGTTTGCGAGTGGATTCATCCAGGTCCGAAGCGAACTGCGCGAATGCAGCCAACTCACGATATTGAGCCAAGTCGGTACGGATACCGCCAGACAGGTTCTTCACCAGTTTGGTTTGTGCAGCGCCACCAACGCGGGACACGGAAATACCGGCATTGATCGCAGGGCGAATACCTGCGTTAAACAGCGATGTTTCCAGGAAGATCTGGCCGTCGGTAATGGAAATCACGTTGGTCGGCACGAAAGCAGACACGTCACCCGCTTGGGTTTCGATGATAGGCAATGCAGTCAGCGAACCGGTTTTGCCTTTGACTGCACCTTTGGTGAAGTCCTCAACATACTTTTCGTTCACACGGGCAGCACGTTCGAGCAAGCGGCTGT
>JBIJDQ010000245.1:0-4302 GCA_044344025.1 Rhodoferax sp. | reverse complement strand
ACCCCAGCCAGACCAGCCGGGCTGACGGCCATGACCACGCACGCCAGACAAGCGCAGATTTTGTTGGTTGAAGACCATGCGCTGGTGCGCAGTGGCCTCACCACCCTGCTGACCAACAACGGGCACCAGGTCGTGGGCGTAGACGGTGGCCTGGAGGCGCTGCACCAACTCAACACCCAAGCCTTTGACCTGGTGCTGCTTGACCTGATGCTGCCTGACCTGAGCGGCCAGGAGGTCATGGCCTGCATGCGCGAGCACCACATTGACACGACGGTGGTGGTGATCAGCGGCACCGCCGACATTGATGCCGCCATTGGTGCCTTGCAGCTTGGCGCGTTTGACTTTTTGCGTAAAACCTGCTCCTCCGAAGAACTGCTCAAAACCATCAGCAATGCCTTGCACCACCGCTGGCTGGCGCAAGACCACGCGCGCATCAGCGGCGAGCTGGAGGCCTCGGTAAAAATCCACCGCTATTTGATCGACAGCTCACCTGACATCATTTACACGCTGGATGACCAGGGCTGCTTCACCTTCATCAATGACCGGGTGCTGCCGCTGCTGGGTTGGACGGCGCAAGAGGTCATAGGTCAACATTGCTCGGTGTTGATCCACCCCAATGACCTGGAGCGTGCGCAGTATGTGCTGCGCCAAAGCAGCAGCAACTTCCAGGTCACGCGCAATGTGGAGCTGCAAATGAAATCGCGCCATGCCGACAGCGACACCCGCCTGTTCAGCCATGAGCTGATGCGCATTGCCCTGCCCGCAACCCCCGCCAACCCTTCAGGCAAGCTGGTACCTGGCTGGGGCACCTACGGCATTGCGCACGACATGACCGAGCGCAAACGCACCGATGCCCTGATTGCCCACCACGCCTACCATGACGTGTTGACCGAGCTGCCCAACCGTGCCCTGTTCAAAGACCGTCTGGCCCTGGCGCTGCTGCAGGCGCAACGCCATCAGGGTGCCCTGGCGGTGTTGGTGCTTGACATTGACCGCTTCAAGCTTGTCAACGACACCCTGGGCCACGATGCCGGTGATGCGCTGCTGCGGCAAATCGCGGCGCGCCTCAAGGCCAGTTTGCGCACGGGCGACACCCTGGCACGCCTCGGTGGCGACGAGTTCACCGTGATCCTGCCCGAACTCAACACCGCCCAGGAGGCCACCGCCATTGCCGACAAATGCCTGGGCAGCCTGCGTCAACCCTTCAGCCTGAATGGAAAAAACCTGCATTTGTCAGCCAGCATTGGCGTTGCCATGCACCCGCAACACGGCAACAACCCGGATGACCTGATCAAAAACGCCGACACGGCCATGTACCACCAAAAGTCCAATGGCAAGGACGGTTGGTGCCTGTTTGAGGGCAACATGCTAAGCTTGGCCACCGAGCACATGGCGCTAGCACATGAGTTGCGCCTGGCCCTGGCGTGGGGTGAGCTGGAGATGGTTTACCAGCCACAAGTCGACGTACAAACCCAAAAAATCACGGGCGTAGAGGCGCTGATGCGCTGGAACCACCCCCAGCGTGGCCTGCTGACACCCGGTGAGTTCTTGCCCTATGCCGAAGAAAGTGGCCTGATCGTTGCCATGACCGACTGGGCGCTGAAGGCGGTGTGCAAAGACCTGCAGGCGATCAACCGCATCCCAGGCGCGCTGCTGCGGATGTCGATCAACCTGTCGCCCCAGTACCTGGATAGAGGCAATTTTGGTGGCAATCTCAAGGACGCGCTACAGCGCTACGGGCTGGCACCCGAGCAGTTTGAGGTAGAGGTGACCGAAAACATCTGCATTCGCAGCCCGCTGGCGGCCATCGAGCAGCTCAACGCCTTGCGCGACCTGGGTGTGCGCATTGCCATCGACGACTTTGGCACCGGTTACTCGTCACTGTCGTACTTGAACCGTTTGCCGATTCACACGCTGAAAATTGACCGCTCGTTTGTCATGACCATCCATGACGATTTGGCCCCGCCACCTGTGGTGCTGGCCATCATTTCCCTGGCAAAAGGCCTGAAGCTGCACCTGGTGGCCGAGGGCGTGGAAACCGAAGTCCAGCGCCGCTGCCTGGCGCAAGCGGGTTGCCACACCATTCAGGGTTATTTTTATTTCAAACCCATGCCGCAACGCCAGTTGATGGCTCTGCTGGCCGGTTGATCAGCGCGGCGTTGAGGGCCTAGTCAAGGCAGGGCGTTACTTATGCCTCGCACCCCTGCAAAAAGGCGACCCGTTGTGGTCGCCTTTTTTTCGTTCATGTCAGTCATTAACTTTTCTATTCGTCAAATGGGAAAAGTTCCCATATAATTCCAGCCATGCCTGATGCACAACCCACCACCCGTTCAGACCTGGTTCGCCAGCAAGCGCTGGTGGCCGTGCGCCCACTGATGGCGTGGCTGGTGCGGGCAGGCGTGGGGCATGCCGACTTTGCAGCAGCACTCAAGCCTTTGTTTTTGGAGCTGGCCCATGAAGAACTGCGCAGCCACCAGCACCGCATCAATGACTCGGCCTTGAGCCTGCGCTCTGGGCTGCACCGCAAGGATGTGCGCGCTCTCTCGCGGCCCGCCGAATCCGACACACTGACCGTGCCGAGCGCAGGTCGACCTACACCCGCCCAGCAACTGGTCACGCGTTGGCTCACCAACAACTGGCCTCACACACTGCCCCTGGCGGGTGAGCAGTCGTTTGAGCAATTGGCGCAAGCCGTCACCCGTGATTTACACGCCCGCGCTTTGCTTGATGAACTGGTGCGCCTGGCCGTCGTCACCGTCGATGGCGCTCAAGTCACACTGTGCCGCCAGGCTTTTGTACCCGATGCCGACAGCAGCGAGGCCGCGCACATGCTGGCCGACAGCGTGGCCGATCACGCGGCAGCGGCGGTTCACAACGTGTCGGGGCCAACGGGACACCGCTATCTTGATCAAAGCGTATTTGCCGATGGCCTGACCGAGGCTTCGGTGCGCGAGCTTGAACAACTGGCCAACCAACTCTGGCGCAATGCACTCAAAACCATGGTGGATGCCGCACAGCTGTTGTGTGACAAAGATGAACCCTTGGGCGGCACGCACCGCATACGCCTGGGCATGTACTGCTATGCCACAGACACATCAACAGGGAAGGAAACCACCCCATGACCCCCGATTCGACACACCCCCCACACCGTTCACGCAAACTCACCGCATTGGCACGCAGTTGGCGGCCAATGGCTTGCTGGCTGCTGGGCATCGCGACTGGCGTGCTGATGGCCTGCGGTGGCGGCGCCTTGAACATTGCGGGCGGTGTGGGCAGTGGCGGCACCGGGCTGGCTGAAGGCACGGTCACGGGCTTGGGCAGCGTGATTGTGGACGGCATCAGCTACACCGAAACCGATGCTGCGGTGGTCTCCGACAATGTGTCTGGTGTGCCAGGCAATGCCGATCTGCAACTGGGCCAGCGTGTGCGCCTGATTTACAGCCAGGTCAATGGGGTGGAAGCTGCCAGCCAGATCGAAGTGTTGCCCCAACTCAAGGGGCCGATCACGGCGGTGGCCAACGTAGCGGGGCAATTGCAGGTGATGGGCCAGACGGTGCAGGTGCAAAGCACCGGCATACAGTCTCAAACCGTGCTGGCCGGGGTGGCTTCCGTGTCGGCCCTGGCAATCAATGATGTGGTTGAGGTGCATGGCAGCTGGCAACGGGACACCGCCACGGCACACTACCAGCTCGTGGCCACCCGCCTGGAAAAAGTCACTGTCACCGACGACATCCGGCTGCTCTCAGGCGTGGTGCATGGGTTGTCCAACACCGCTGCGGGCATGTTGTGGCAACTGAACGCCGCCAATGGCCTGCCCGTGCTCACGGCTTCACCACCCGCCGGGCTGGCCGAGGGTGCCTTGGTGCGCCTGTGGCTAACGTCCACCGCACTGGCCAGCCAACCCCTGCAAGCCCTGCGCACTGTGCTGGCTGACCTGGCCACAGCAGCCAACAGCGACACCGACATTCGTTTCAGTGCCCAAGCTGCCCGCTACACCCCGGCCAGCCGCAAACTGGAGGTGCAAGGTGTCACGCTCAGCCTGCCCACCACACTGGCGCTGGACGAAGGCGCGCTGGGCAGCGGTAGCTATGTCACCGTCAATCTCAGCCGCAAAGGTGGCCAATTGCAGGTGGTGAGCGCAAGCGTCCAGTCTGGCGGCACAGCCCTGACCCGCGAGATTGAACTCAAGGGTGTCATCAGCGGTGTGGATTTCAGCACCAGCCCGGTGGTGTTTGCCCTGCGCGGCACCACGGTACTGGCCGCCCCCGCTGTGCTGGATGCCGACTGTCGCCGGGCCAGCAC
>JBIJDQ010000244.1:0-4335 GCA_044344025.1 Rhodoferax sp. | reverse complement strand
GGCTGCCGGTGACCGTGCGGACGAGGTGTTGGCCCGGCTTCAGCCGATTTTTGAGCTTTGAAGGCGGGTGCTTTCTGTGGACTGCACTTGCACAATGGGCAAGCAAACCCGAAAAACAGAGCCTTTACCCAGCGCGCTGCTGACCTCAATGCGCCCACCATGTTTGGCCACGATTCCGAATGACACCGACAAACCCAGCCCAAGGCCTTGTCCAACGGGTCGGGTGGTAAAAAAGGGGTCAAAAATGTGGCGCAGGTCATCGGCCGCAATCCCGTGACCGGTGTCCTCGACTTCCACCCAAACTTCGTCGGCGGCACTTGCGCTGCGAATGGTCACGGTGCCGTTGGTCTCAACCGATTGCGCCGCATTGAGCAAGAGGTTCATGAACACCTGGTTCAACTGGGCCACCACACACATTACGCGGGGCAACGCGCCATAAGCCTTTTGCAATTCACAACGGTGGCTGAATTTGCCCCAAAAAAGGTCCAGCATGTTGTCAATGCCTACATGCAGATCGGCCAGTTGCCACACGTCTACCGTGTCAACCCGCGCGAATTCGTTCAGCGCCTGAACAATGCGTTTGACCCGGTCCAGCCCTTGTTGTGACTCATTGAACAGTTGAGGGACATCGTCCTTCAGGTAAGGCAGATCAAGCGTCTGTTTGAGTGCCTCCACGTCCACCGATGGGGCAGAACCCGTGCGCGCACTGGCTTGCGCTGCATCAAAGGCGGCAATGATCGCCAACAAATGGGTGACATAAATTTTGAGCGTGCCCACATTGGCAGTGACATAACCCAACGGGTTGTTGATTTCGTGGGCAACGCCCGCAGCCAGCAGGCCAATCGATGCCAGCTTTTCTGACTGCACCAGCTGGCTCTGCACTTGTGCCAGCCTGGTGTTGGTGGCCTGGAGTTCAGCCATTGACTGCTCAAGCTGTGCCTGTTGTTGCTTGAGTTTGAAATTGCTCTGCGCCAACTCGACCTGCATGCTCGCATAGGCCCGGTTCAGCTCCATCACGGTGTCGTTCACCTGCTCAAGGGCTTCAATGTCAAAGTCAGCCAGCAGGCGAATTTGCCGCCCGACGTGCCAGACACGTGCCTTGAGTGTGCGGGTCTGGCCTGAAAAGTTGCCAAAAGTGAGCAGCCCGGCATACACCTCGCCATCCCCTGCCGCTGGCCGCGTGAGCAAACTCGCAAAATCCGGTTGAATGAAAAGATGGGCCACATTGGCACCCAAAACCGGCAAAGTGTCAGCGTCCATGATCCGAGAAAACCCGGCATTGGCCTGCACCAACTGACCCGACTCGTCCGTGCAGGCAGCTACCACGCCCAACAAGGTGTCAAGTTCGGGGCTTTGCCCATTCATGGTTTAGCCACCCTCTGACGGGGCCAGCAGGTTGGCTTGCGCCACGGCAAACCGGGCGTTGGCTCCGCTGGCATCGGCCCCCAGCACATCCGTCAGGCGACTAAACCGGTTGACGGCCAACCCGCCCACCATGACGGCAGGGCGCGCGCTACCCAGTTGCGCCGTCAGTTGCTCAATCACCGCCTTGGCCATGCGCAGTTGCTGCGGGAACGACACCGACAAGCCCACCAGGTGGGGTCTGCTGAGCACAATTTGCGCCACCAGTGACGCAGTGGGCACATTGGCTCCAAGGTATTGCACCTGCCAGCCAGCCAATGCAAAGGCATCCGACACCATCAACAAACCAAGTGCATGTTGATTGCCTTCAACACACGCCAGCAACACACGTCGGTCGAGTGCGGCAGGCGGTGGTGAGCGCACCAGGCCCACGGTCATGACCATTTGAACGATGGCGCTTGCCATGTGTTCCTGCGCCACGGAAATCTGGTTTTGCTGCCACTGCTCGCCAATCTGGTACATGGCGGGCTGAATCACATGCATCTCAAAGTCAATCAGACTGTGCCCGCTGTCGAGCATGCGGTGCATCATGGTCAGGGCGTTGTGCGACTCACCACGCACCAGCAAGGCAGCAAATTCAGCGGCCTCAGCCCAGACGGTTTGCGACAGCACCGGCGCTGGCAGGCCGGATTCGGCCCGCAAAAACCCTGCATGTGCCTCAGCCAAAACCTGCGCCACCGCCGCACCCTCAGGGGCCGGCATGGCCTGCATAAAAAATTCGCCCAGCCAGTCCAGCGACAAACCCAGATGATCGGCAGGAACCGACCGCGCTGTCAGCACACTGTTGAGCCAGACCAAGTAGTCCACCATGGGCTGCAGCAGCCCAAATTCGAGCACCGGGCGCAAAAACTCCAGGTGAAAGGCCAGGTCCTCCCGGCACGCCTCACGCCCGCGGTCACCAAACCGCGCATAGACGGCACCGTGTGTGGCATAAAAACGCTCGGTCACTGCATTGATAGCGTCGGCTTGCAAGGCCACAAAAAGCGCCAAGGCTGGCGCATCAAGCGTTTTGGACACATCAACGGGCAAGGAGGAAGGCATGGCTTAGCTGGAAAAAACGTCAAAAACCCGCTGCACCGCATCTGCCATGCCATTGGTGAATTTGCTCAAAGTGACGATCATGGTGCGGCCTCTCTTTTTAACAATCTGTGCAGCGAAATCATTGCTGTCTGGCTATTTTCCGAGCGCCCGCAACGCCAGTTTGATGCCGTCGCTGACACCAATGTCCTTGGGTAGGGCCTTCAAGGCCGCTGCTGCTTCCTTGTCGTTGTAACCCAGTGCCAGCAGGGCTTGCAAAATGTCGGTTTGTGCGTGGTTGGCCACGCTGGCCACCACGCCAATGTCGGGACCCAGCTTGCCTTTGAGTTCGAGCAGCAGGCGCTCAGCGGTTTTTTTGCCAATGCCGGGCACCTTGATGAGGCGGCCCGCCTCTTGAAGGGTGATCGCCTGTGACAAGTCCTCCACACTCATGCCAGACAACACCGACAGCGCCGTGCGTGGCCCGACACCCGAGATTTTGATGAGCTGGCGAAACGCCTCGCGCTCACCAAGGGTGGCAAAGCCGTACAGAATCTGCGCGTCTTCACGCACCACAAAATGTGTCAGCAACGTCACCTTGGTGCCGATTTCGGGCAGGTTGTAGAACGTGCTCATGGGCACAAACACCTCGTAGCCCACACCGTGGCAGTCCACAATGACCTCAGGCGGGTTTTTGTTGTCGAGCGTGCCGGTTAACTTGCCAATCATTTTTTGCCTATCATGGGTAACTTTTTCAATTGATTATCAACGTGATCCTTCGCCACCTCTTTTCCCCACCCAACAACACCCGCCTGTCACACCTGTGTGGCCCCATGGACGCGCATTTGCGCACCATCGAGACGGCTTTGCAGGTCAAAATCGCCCACCGCCACGAGCAGTTCAAGGTCGATGGCCTCAAGGCCAACGCCAAACGGGGCATGGAAATGCTCCAGGCCTTGTATGAGATGGCGGCCCGCCCGATTGAGCCACGCACGGTGCAACTGATGCTCTCTGGTGATGGCGATGTGAACGGCGCAGACGGTCCGATGCTCAAAACCAAGCGTGCCGACCTCAAACCCCGCTCCCTTAACCAGGCCAATTACCTGGACCACATTGCCAGCCACGACATCACCTTTGGCATTGGTCCGGCGGGCACCGGCAAAACCTACCTGGCGGTGGCCATGGCCGTGGACGCGCTGCAGCGCAGCACGGTGCAGCGCATTGTGCTGACCCGCCCTGCCGTGGAAGCCGGTGAACGCCTGGGTTACCTGCCGGGGGACCTGGCGCAAAAAATTGACCCGTACTTGCGCCCACTGTATGACGCGCTGTACGACTTGATGGGCTTTGAGGCGGTGCAAAAAGCCTTTGAGCGGCAAACCATCGAGATCGCGCCGCTGGCCTTCATGCGCGGGCGCACCCTGAACACCGCATTTGTGATTCTGGACGAGGCGCAAAACACCACGCCCGAGCAGATGAAGATGTTTTTGACCCGCATTGGTTTTGGCTCCAAAGCGGTGGTGACCGGTGACGTGAGCCAGATTGATTTGCCCAGCGACCAGCTCAGCGGCCTGATTGATGCTGAGCGGGTGCTCAAAGGCGTAGAGGGCATTGCCATTTGCCGCCTGACCAGTGCCGATGTGGTGCGCCACCCGCTGGTGGCCCGCATTGTGGACGCTTACGACGCCCCGGGGCGCGTGGGTGTGCGCCGCCGTGATGACGACGATTCGCCCATGCCAGCCAAACCGCGAAGCCGTCGCCCAAGCACCATCGTCGGCGGGCTGATTTAGCGTGAAACTGCCATGAATGATTTTTCGGCTTGCACGAGTCCAGTCCATTTCAAGCGTCATACGCCGAGGTGGCTGTGCAGTCATAAAAGTTAAATGCTATATAAAATAT
>JBIJDQ010000019.1:0-14681 GCA_044344025.1 Rhodoferax sp. | reverse complement strand
GGATCAGGGGCTCAACACGACTCCAGAATTCATCGGTGACTTCCCATGCTTTTGTGTTTGCCATCTTCACTCCACGCGCGGGTATCGCGCATGGAAAACCATTATCCTTTATTTACGGATAAGTTCTAAGCCGCTGACCAGCCTACTCCCCCCAGGGGAGCATCAACGTCAACAAACTCAGGCGCTCAAACTCGGGGGCAAATTTGTCAATAATGCCTTGCGGGTCCGGGCACAAGGTGGTGTCGCTGATCACCCCAAACTGCACACCGCCACCGTAGCTCAAAATTGACACACCCAAACCCACCGTACCCGACTGAGGCACCCAAAACAGCGTCTGCTCCAAGGTTGAACCACAAAATTTGAGTTTCTCCCGCGGCCCTGGCACGTTGGTCATGACAGCGGTGGTCTTCTTTGAGAACAGATTCAGCAAGGCATCCTGCACCGGCTTGACCACCACGCCAGCCACTGCCAGCAAGCCAAAAGCCAGTAGCGGTTGCAGGCTGCCTTTAAGCTCATTCATTCGTCGGCGGACTTCAAAGACCCGTTCAACGGGGTTGTCAAGCCCAATGGGCAACACCACCGGTGCCAGACCAAACTGGTTGCCGAGTTTGTAGGCTTCTGCCATGGGTCGCAAATTGACCGGCACCATGGCGCGAATCTCTTTACCTGCGACTGAATCACCCTGGGCGCGCAAATATTGACCAATAGCACCCGCCACACAAGCCAGCAGCACATCGTTGATGGAGCAACGCAGTGCCTTGCTCACGGCGCGTACCTCATCAAGCGGTATCGGGCGACACCAGGCCACGCGTTTGGCGTGGCCCGGTTGACCCTTGAGACGGGTGTGGGAGTCATCTGACATGAGCGCCAGTGCGGCACCGTCGCGCATCACCTGGTACGCCAGGCGGGCTACCTCTGCCGACCCACTCTTGCTCTTGCTGAGGCCTTTTTCAAACAACTTCTCAAGCAAATTGCGCGGGTCACCCATCGCGCCAAACGCATGGGCAGCGCCGTCGCCGGCCACCTCAAGCGCCTTGACGGTTGCCACCGTGAGCGGCTCGATCAAACTGTGCGACATCCAGCCTTCGGCGGCCTCCCAGCTTGAGGGGTAACTGGGGCGCGGTGTGCGCCTTGGCGGCTCATGGCCACCATCCACCAGTGACTGGGTCACCGCAATCAGGGCCAGCCCGTCTGCAATGCAATGGTGAATGCGCACCATCAGGGCTGAGCCGCCGTCATAGTGCTCGACCAAACGGAATTCCCACAAGGGGTACCGCATGTCCAGCGGCTGCATGGCCAGCTCACCCAAACGGGCTTGCAGCGCCTGTTCTGGGTTTTTTCTGGCGCTGGCTGGCAATTTTTCCCTAAGCACATGGCGGGTAATTTTGAATTCGGTATCGGTAACCCAGCTCGCGCCAGTGGCATCCGTTTGCACCCTTTGGCCAAATCTTGGGTATTTCAGCAGCCGCTCTTCAATACGGTCGCAGACCGCCTTGTAACTGACTGCCGGTTTGATGATCCACACCCCCAGGATCATCATCAAATTGCTGGACGAATCCATGCGCAACCAGGCGGTGTCAACCTTGCTCATGCGCTCAACCGTGAATGTGGGTTTTATTCTCTGGACCATGGCAATTGCCTGTTTGGGGTAATTCTCTATTTTGTGGTTAAAACGCCCCTTAAGATAGCCCCCGCTTACCCTGAGACCTGAAAATTTTTACCCAACGGAGATTTCACCCATGCCCAACCTCAAAGCCAAATTTGAAGCCGCAGTTGCCAACTCAAAAAATCTGAGCGAACGCCCTGACAACATGACCCTGCTCAAACTCTATGCCCTCTACAAGCAAGGCAGTGTGGGCGACAACGCTGAAAAGCGACCCGGTTTTACCGACATGGTGGGGCGCGCCAAATGGGATGCCTGGAATGCGTTGAAGGGCACCACCGACACCGATGCCATGCAGCAGTACGTGGACCTGATCGAATCCTTAAGCTGAGCTCAACCGGCCTTTTTGGCCGATCGTTTGCGAGCCACAGCGTCAACAACAGCCTTTGACGGATGTGGCACTGCCAGAAGTGTGTCGAGATTTTTCACGATTTCGGCCTCAATCGTGCCCTTGAAAGCCCCCAGCAAAAAACCGAGGTGGGCACGCAATTCAAACTGGTCTTTGGATACCAACAAGCTGCCCTTGACCCCCGAGCGCACAAAGTCCACTTCATCCTGGTGTTTGCCCTCGGTGTAAGTGCACTGCATGGCAAATTCTTCTTCCGCCTGCTCGGCCCATTTAAACGCCACTTTGCGTGCTTTTGCCAAGCCCAGTTGGTGCGCCCGGACGATGTTCAGTTCAGCCATAAAGTCTCACCCATGTTGTTGTTCCAATGCCCACTGCTTGAGCAGGTCCTGACGCTCACGTGCTGGCAAGCTTGCCAGTTGTCTGACTGCATCATAAAACCTTCTCCAATCGCGCCCCTCACGCTCAAATAACGCCTCAAATCCGGGAACCAAGTCGTCATAAGCGCCCTGTGCACCAAAAGAAGCGTTGTTGGCCTGGGCCACCCAAGTGTCAAACGCGCTGAAGCCACCCCAGCTGGCTTTTAATGCCGCATAAGCCTCCCGAAACTCCTTGAATGCTTTTATTTTCATAGCTAACTGTGCTTGATTGACGGGCACTAGAGGGCTATTCTCCTTATAAATGGTGCTCAACCGGCCCCGCATGGCACGGGTCAATGCGCGAAACTGCTGGCGTCGTGCATCAAACACGGTGTACTCCGTGCGGGCCACGACTGACGCACGCTGTTGCAACCACTGTGCCCCCCCAAGGCGCTCCACAGCGGTGGCAAAAGACTCGTTAAACGCGGTGTCATCCGCCACATAGAGCACCTGATGGGCCAGTTCATGAAACACCATTCGGGCCAATTCACCCTCAGGGTAAGAAATAAAGGTGTTCAGCAAGGGGTCACCCCCCAGCCAATTCATCCAGCCCAGGGTGGAGTACGCCGGCACCCCATAAACACTAACCTCCAAGCCCTCAGCGTGCAGGCTCTCTGCCAGCGCATGGGCATCACTTTCTGAAAAGTAACCCCGGTAGCCCACACAGCCCGCCACGGGGAAACACCAGGTTTTGAGGGTCAGTGAAAACTCGGGGGCCGCCACCACGTTCCACACCACATGGCGACGCTGCAAATCTGCGTAGCGGTGGTAACTGGCGTTGTCTGGCAAATGCAACTCTGCGACGGCAAAACCACGCATCTCGCGCGCAAGGCTCAAACGTTGTTTGAGTAGTTTTGGCGCGGCCTCATCTTGCAACCAAGCATCAATCGGGCGCGCCGCGTGCATCAACTGCAGGTGGCCAGAAACCGATTGCCAGTAATACCGTGTGTCGGCGCAGCCGCCAAGGCCCATTGCCAACAGGAACCCTGCGAACACCCGCAGCCAGCGGTCCAATACCCTCATGGCGGAACCTTGCACCAGGAACCAGGCGCAATCATGGCCATGCCCGCCGAAATGGCAAAGGACTACCATTGCCTTCAAGCAATTCCATCAACACACAAGGACACCGCATGCTTTACAAGTTTAAAACAAAGGCCACTGGGGACGTGATTATGTTGCAGCCGAACGGACAACGGGTGCTGGAGATTATTGGCAAACACTCGGTATCAGATCCCAGCATTCAGGGTATTTTGCTGCCCGAGCACATGCCGCAGGCGCTTAACGCGCTGCAAGCGGCGGTTGACAAAGAAGAAACTCAGCGCAAAGAGGCGATTGCGCAAGCCAAAGCCGAGAACCTGCCCGCACCCCACTTTGAAGCAGTTGGCCTGCGCCAGCGCACTTTGCCATTCATGGACATGGTCCGCCAGTGCATGAAAGCCAAAGAGGCCATCACCTGGGGGGTGTGAGAAATCTACTTGTAGCTGCGCGCGTCCTCGATCACCTTGCCATCATTGGGCAGACTACCGGGCAGCACGACCTCAACCTGCCCCCGCAGTTTGGTGACATCACGAATCGCCTCTGCCACTTTTTGGGCCAAGCTGTCTGGGCCACTGCATGCCGACTCGATTTTCAGGGTCATCTGGTCGTTGGCCATTTCACCCGTCACCACCAGGCGCGCCCGAGTGACCTCGGGGAAGCGCTTGACAATCTGATCCACCTGCCCCGGGTGCACAAACATGCCCCTGATTTTGGTGGTCTGGTCAGCGCGGCCCATCCAGCCCTTGATGCGCATATTGGTTCGCCCGGTTGGACAGGGTCCGGGCAGCACCGCTGACAAATCACCGGTGCCAAATCGAATCAACGGGTAGGTGGGGTTGAATGTGGTGACCACCACCTCCCCGACTTCACCCTCGGCCACTGGATCGCCGGTGCCGGGACGCACGATTTCAAGCAGCACACCCTCGTCGAGCACCAAGCCGTCGCGCGCGCTGGTCTCAAACGCGATCGAACCCAAGTCTGCGGTCGCGTAACACTGGTAACCCGCAATGCCGCGCTCGGCAAACCAATCGCGCAAGCTCGGTGGGTAAGCCTCGCCACCAAACATGGCCTTGGTCACAGTGGGTAGCGCCACACCCATCTCAGCCGCTTTTTCGACAATGATCTTCAAAAAGCTGGGCGTGCCAATGTAGCCGGCCGGTTTAAGTTCAGCCATGGCCTGGACTTGCTGCTCGGTCTGACCTGTGCCACCCGGAAACACCGTGCAACCCAGCGCATGAGCACCGGTTTCCATCATTGAGCCCGCGGGCACAAAGTGGTAACTAAAACTGTTGTGAATGAGTTCGCCGGAGCGAAAGCCAGCGGCAAAAATGGCCCGCGCCATGCGCCAGTAATCTCGTGCTGTGCCTTCGGGCTCGTAAATCGGACCAGGGCTGGCAAACACGCGAGGCAAGTGCGCACCAAAACCCGCCGTACTGAACCCACCAAACACATCTCCTCCACGGCCACGGCCGGCCAATTGCAGTTCCAGCAACTCGTGTTTGCGCGTCACTGGCAGCGCTGCCAACGCCGCCCGAGTGGTCACTTCAGCGGGGTTCACGTCTTTGAGAATTTCGAAAAATGCAGGTGAGGCCAGCTTGGCGTGGGCCAACTGCAAAGGCAATGCAGACAACAACGCTGCTTCACGCTCAGCCGGACTACGCGTTTCCAGCGCATCAAAAAAATGATTCATGTTTATTTTCCTGAAAAACCAGCAGGGCTCGCCCAGAGTGCTGGGCTCCTACAAAAAAGACGATGCGACAACGTGATCAAGCCAGCCAGCGTTTGCGGCGCTTGTAACTCTTGACATCCTTGAAGCTCTTACGCTCTCCGCCACCCATGCCAAGGTAAAACTCTTTCACATCTTCGTTGTTGGCCAAGTCACTCGCCACGCCGTCCATCACCACCCGACCGGACTCCATGATGTAGCCGTAGTCGGCATACTTCAGGGCCATGTTGGTGTTTTGCTCAGCCAGCAAAAAAGTGACTTTTTCTTTGGTGTTGAGGTCTTTCACGATCTCAAACACCTCTTGCACAATTTGTGGCGCCAGCCCCATGGACGGCTCATCAAGCAGCACCATGCTGGGGTTGGTCATGAGCGCCCGGCCAATGGCGCACATTTGCTGCTCACCACCCGATGTGTAGGCCGCCTGGCTGGTACGTCGGGTTTTCAGGCGAGGGAAATAGGTGTAAACCTTGTCCAGGTTGGCTGCAATCTCACCCTTGTCCTTGCGGGTATAACTGCCGGTCATCAGGTTTTCTTCGATGGTCAGGTGGGCGAAACAATGCCTGCCTTCCATCACCTGAACCACACCCCGCTGCACCAGGTCGGCGGGTGACAAATTCTCGATGCGTTCGCCGCGCAGTTCGATGCTGCCCTTGGTGACCTCGCCGCGCTCACCCTTTAGCAGGTTCGAGACAGCGCGCAAGGTGGTGGTTTTCCCGGCCCCGTTGCCACCCAAGATAGCCACAATTTTGCCTTCAGGCACATTCAGGGACACACCCTTCAAGACCAGAATGACGTGGTTGTAAATGACTTCAATGCCATTAACGTTGAGAACGATGTTTTTGGTTTCACTCATTGCGGTAGTTCCACATAACTTGATTTGACCTGGGTTGAATCAGGATGTACGCCAGCTGAAAAAGCAGCCACTCTGCACTTTCAGCTGGCGACTCTTTCGAGTCGCCAAGGTTTCGAGGGTCGCGGCGAACGCCGTGACGACGGCGGCATTGCTTGCAACACCACCATCGTTCACCGCGAAGATCAGGACTGGCAGTCCGCCGGGGTACGCGGTGCCATCTTCTTGTCGGCTGCGTATTTGGCTGCTGTGGTCTTGACCAAAGGTTTCAGGATTTGCTCGTCAGCTTGCAGCCAGTCAGAGCTGAAGTTCCACTTCTTGCCGTCCCATGTGTGTACACGCGCCCAGTTGGAGCCCATGTGGTCGGCACAAGTGGTGGCAATCGGGCGCAACACACCTGAAAAACCGAGCGCATCCAGCTTTTTCTGGTCCAGCGCAAGGTTCTCGTAGCCCCAGCGGGCTTGCTCACCACTGACCCACTTGCCCTTGCCAAAACGCTCTTGAGCACGACGTACTCCTTCCACCGCAAACATGGCACTCATGGCGCCACGCATGTAAAGCACGCTGCCTACTTCTTCCTTGGGACCTGTGCCCTGGCCCTTGTCATGCAGCTTGGCCAGGATTTCTTTCACCACTGCCGAATTTGGCTCTGCACCATGTTGCATGGTGACCGCGTTGTAGCCCTTGGCACCTTCACCCACGTCTTTCACATCGGGTTCAGCACCCGACCACCACACGCCATACATCTTGTCGCGTGGGTAACCGGTGGCTTGCGCTTCTTTGAGTGCGGTGGAATTCATCACGCCCCAACCCCACAGCAGCACATAGTCAGGCTTGGCCTGGCGCACCTGCAGCCAAGTGGCTTTTTGGTCCACACCCGGTGCGGTCACAGGCAGCAATTGCAGGTTAAAACCATGCATGGCGGCGCGCTCTTGCAACAAGGGAATGGGCTCTTTGCCATAAGGAGAGTCGTGGTAAACCAGCGTGACTTTCTTGCCCTTGAGTTTGTCCAAGCCACCTTCTTTTTTGCCCAAGGTCTGAATCAGCACGTCAGCGGCCAGCCAATAGGTACCCGCCAATGGGAAATTCCATTTGAAAACCAGGCCATCCTGGCTTTCGCTGCGGCCATAACCGGCAGTGATCAATGGAATCTTGTCGCCGGGTGCTTTTTCGGTCAGTGCAAACGTGATGCCGGTTGACAGTGGCTGAAACACCGTTGCGCCGCCGTGCTTGCCCTTCAAACGCTCGTAACACTCCACGCCACGGTCGGTGGCGTAACCGGTTTCACATTCTTCGTAGATGATCTTGAGACCATTGATACCGCCGCGTGCATTGGTCAACTTCAGGTAATCTGAATAGCCGTTGGCCCATGGCACACCGTTGGGCGCATAGGCTCCGGTGCGGTATGGTAAACCTGGAAAAAACTGTTCTTTGGGCTGGGCAAACGCAGATGCGCTGACCGATGCCACGAGAGCCGCTAACGCAATATGTTTCATTTTCATGCTGTCTCCTAGAGTTGTGCACCGCAGTGCTTTGGGTTAACGAAAAAAAGAATCAGTGAGGGAAGGGCCACAGGCGCAGCTTTTGTTTGGCGATGGACCACAACTTGGCCAGACCGTGGGGTTCCACAATCAGGAACCAGACAATCAGCGCGCCAAAAATCATCAGCTCGGCATGTGAAATGCCGGAAGTTGAAATCTGCACCCCGACCAAGCCACCCATAAAGGGCAGGAACTGGTTCAGGAAAATGGGCAACACCACAATAAAACCAGCCCCAAAAAAGCTACCCATGATGGAACCCATGCCACCAATGATGACCATGAACAGCAGCTTGAACGACAGGTCCACCGAGAACGCGGCCGGCTCCCAAGAACCCAGGTAAACAAACCCCCACATGGCGCCGGCCACACCCACAATGAACGAGCTCACTGCAAAAGCGGTCAGTTTGGCGTACATGGGGCGAATACCGATCACGCTGGCGGCCACGTCCATGTCGCGAATCGCCATCCATTCCCTGCCAATGGCCGAGCGCACCAGGTTTTTGGCCAACAAACCTAGCACGACCAAAATACACAAACAAAACAGGTACTTGGCGGTGGGGCTTTCAATGGGAAAACCCAGCACTTGCAAACCCGACACCGACACTGAGCCAGAGGGCGCATCGTTGGTGAACCACTTGATGCGCAAAAACATCCAGTCGCTAAAGAACTGCGCAGCCAGTGTGGCCACCGCCAGGTACAAGCCCTTGACCCGCAAACTGGGCAAACCAAACAAGATGCCAAAAGCCGCAGAACACACACCACCCAAGCCCATGGCCAACAACACCGGCATGCCCTCAACCCGCACAAAGAAATTGAACGCAGCATAGGCACCCACGGCCATGAATGCACCTGAGCCCAACGAAATCTGACCACAAAAACCCACCAGAATGTTCACACCCAACGCCGCCACCGACATGATCACAAAGGGTATCAAGATGGCCCTGAACATGTACTCACTGGTAACCATGGGCACCACCAGGAAAGCCGCAGCAATGATCAACATCACCGCCACCCGGTCCTGGGTGATGGCAAAAATCTGCTGGTCAGCACGGTAGCTGGTCTTGAATTGGCCGTTTTCTCTGTAGAACATGATGCTTTCCGAATAATCTAGGGGTAACCAGCTGTCTTAGACGCGGTCAATGATCTTTTCGCCAAACAAACCTTGTGGCCGGTACAACAAAAACAACAGTGCCAGCACATAGGCAAACCAGATTTCAATGCCGCCACCCACGTAAGGTCCCAAAAACACCTCGGACAATTTCTCGCCCACACCAATGATCAAGCCACCAATAATGGCTCCTGGCACAGAGGTCAGCCCGCCCAAAATCACCACAGGCAAGGCGCGCAAGGCCACTGAGGTCAATGAAAACTGTACTCCAAGCTTGCTGCCCCAGATCATGCCGGCCACCAGTGCCACCACACCCGCCACGCACCACACAATGACCCAGATGCGGTTCAAGGGAATGCCAATGCTTTGAGCCGCCTGATGGTCATCGGCCACGGCACGCAGGGCCCGACCGGTGACGGTTTTCTGGAAAAACACCGTTAGCAACCCAACCAGCACGGCGGCAATCACAGCGGCATAGAGGTCTTCTTTGTTGATCAAAATGCCACCTTCAAACAGGCTCTCAAAGGCCATAATGGGCTCTTTGGGCATGCCGATGTCGATCTTGTAGATGTCGCTGCCAAAAATCGTCTGGCCCAAACCATCCAGAAAGTAGCTGATGCCCAAGGTGGCCATGAGCAGAGTGGTGCCTTCCTGGTTGACCAGGTGGCGCAGCGCCAGGCGTTCAATCGACCAGGCCACGCCAAACATCAAGATACCCGCCCCGATAAACGCCAACACGTTGGCAACCAGCATGCTGTTGATGCCCAGGTACAGCGGTATCCATTCGGCAAACCGGGCCATTGCCAGTGCGGCAAAAAGCACCATGGCCCCTTGGGAAAAGTTGAACACGCCAGAGGCTTTGTAAATCAGCACAAAGCCGAGTGCAACCAGTGAGTACAGCATGCCGGCCATCAGGCCGCCGAGCAAGGTCTCTAAAAAGAAAGCCATATCAAAATCCTTTTAATCAGTTGAGGACAGAGCTTGTTCACTCCGTGTAACTGCGGTCTGTCCCGCAAAGTCTCAGATTCAATGTCCAGTTCCAAGGTAAGCGCTGATCACTTCTTCGTTGTTGCGAACTTCATCCGGGGTGCCGTCGCCAATTTTCTTGCCGTAGTCCAGCACCACCACGCGGTCACTAATGTCCATCACCACCCCCATGTCGTGCTCGATCAACACAATGGTGGTGCCAAACTCTTCGTTCACATCGAGCACAAAACGGCTCATGTCCTGTTTCTCTTCCACGTTCATGCCCGCCATGGGCTCATCGAGCAGCAGCAGTTGTGGCTCCATGGCCAAGGCGCGGCCCAGGTCAACCCGTTTTTGCAACCCGTAAGGCAGCTGGCCTACCGGGGTTTTGCGAAACGCCTGGATTTCCAGAAAGTCGATGATGTGCTCCACAAACTCGCGGTGTTTTTCTTCTTCGCGCTGGGCCGGGCCAATGCGCAGCGCCTGCATGAACAAGTTGCTTTTAATCTTGAGGTTGCGCCCGGTCATGATGTTGTCAATCACACTCATGCCCTTGAACAAGGCCAGGTTCTGAAAGGTGCGTCCGATGCCCATGCTGGCCACCTGGTAACTGTCCATATGGCTAAAGGTTTGACCCCGGAAGGTAATGGCCCCTTGCTGCGGCCGATACACGCCATTGATGCAGTTCAGCATGGAGCTTTTGCCCGCGCCGTTGGGGCCAATGATGGCGCGCACCTCATGCTCACGCACATTAAAGGAGATGTCGGTCAGCGCCTTGACACCACCAAAACTTAAAGAGATGTTTTTGACATCAAGAATGATGTCGCCAATTTGTTTAGTTGCCATGGTTTTTACTTCAGGGTTCAGGCCGCAGCCTTGACTGGGGCAAAGGTCTTGGCATCGTCAATGCGCAAAGTAGCACTGACACTGCCGGTGCGACCATCTTCAAACTTGACCACGGTTTCAATGTACTGCGAGGTCTTGCCACCATACAGCGCATCAATCAACACGTCGTATTTTTCAGCAATGAAGCCACGACGAACCTTGTTGGTGCGGGTCAACTCGCCATCATCAGCATCCAGCTCTTTGTGCAGCACAAGGAAACGGCTGACCTGTGAGCCCGCCAGCAGGGTGTCCACGCTCAGGTCGGCATTGACTTTTTCCACACATTCCTTGATGAGCTGGTACACCTCAGGCTTTTGCGCCAGGTCGGTATAACCCGCATACGGCAGGTTGCGCCGCTCGGCCCAATTACCCACCGCATCGAAGTCAATGTTGATCATCACGCACACCTGGTCGCGACCATCGCCATAAGCCACCACCTCCTTGATGTGCGAGAAGAACTTGAGCTTGTTCTCCACGTACTTGGGGGCAAACATGGCGCCGTCATTGGCACCACCCTTGATGCGGCCCACATCTTTCACGCGGTCAATGATTTTGAGGTGGCCATGTGCATCCAGAAAACCCGCGTCACTGGTGTGGTACCAGCCATCTGCAGTGAGCACTTCGGCGGTCGCTTCGGGGTTCTTAAAGTAGCCCTTGAGCAAGCCCGGCGACTTGACCAGAATTTCGCCGTTGTCCGCCACCTTGATCTCCACCCCGGCGCAGGGCACGCCTACGGTGTCAGCACGGGCTTCGTGGTCAGGCTGCAGACAGACAAACACGGCAGTCTCAGTCGACCCATAAAGCTGCTTCAGGTTGACCCCAATTGAGCGGTAAAAGCTGAACAAGTCCGGGCCAATCGCCTCCCCAGCGGTGTAGGCCACCCGCACCCGGCTAAAGCCCAGGCTGTTGCGCAATGGGCCGTACACCATGAAGTTACCCAATGCGTACAGAAAGCTGTCGGTCAGGGGCACGCTCTTACCATCCATCAGGGTCGGCCCGACCCGTTTGGCAATGTCCATGAAGTAATGGAACATCTTGCGTTTGATGGTGCCCGCGTCTTCCATGCGGATCATTACGCTGGTCAGCAAGCCCTCAAACACCCGGGGTGGGGCAAAGTAATAGGTGGGGCCTATTTCTTTCAGGTCGATGGTCACGGTGGCAGCCGACTCGGGGCAGTTCACCACATAACCACACGAGAGCCACTGGGCGTAAGAAAAGATGTTTTGCCCGATCCAGGCCGGTGGCAAATACGCCAGCACGTCCTCAGAATGGGTCAATTTGTCAAAGTCAGCACCCGCGCGGGCACGGTTCAACAGGGTGTCATGGGTGTGCACCACGCCTTTGGGGTTTCCCGTGGTGCCTGAGGTAAAGAACATGGCGGCCACGTCGTCCGGCAACACCTTGTCCACCTGCTCTTTAAAAAAATCGGGGTGAACCGCGGCAAACGCCTTGCCTGCCCCAACCAACTCGTCCAATGCTGCCAGACCGGGCTCATCGTAATTACGCAGGCCACGCGGGTCATCAAAATAAATGTGCGAAATTTGTGGGCACTGCTCGCGGATTTCAAGCAGCTTGTCCACCTGCTCCTGGTCTTCGGCGAATGCAAAACACACGTCGGCGTTGTTCAGCGGAAACACACACTCGGGCCCGGCTGCGTCCTGGTACAGGGCAATGGGCACCGCACCCAGCGCCTGCACGGCCAGCATGGTGGCGTACAGGCGTGGCCGGTTGGCACCAATCACCACCATGTGGTCGTGCTGGCGCAGACCGGCCTGGTGAAGGCCGCAAGCCAAATGCTCAACCAGCTTGGCCAGGTCACCCCAGGTCATGGCCTGCCAGATGCCGTACTCTTTCTCACGCATCGCGGTGTCGCCAGGGCGCTGGGCCGCGTGGTTCAAAAGTAATCGAGGAAACGTCGTTTGCATCGGAACACCTTGTCTTCTGGTCAATGCAGATCGACCGGGGGTCGACGCTGCTGGAATGCTGCGAATGATAGAACCCGATTTGACGTTTAGTTGTCGTTTGGACGACAATTCAAAGCTTTGTAGGTAGGTGTTTTCCCTGCACCGCAATCCCCCGTCTGTTCTGTCATCAAGGCAACTGCATGAAAACCGAAGTCTCTCTGCTCCAGCGCAAACGCCCTTTGACCGCTGCTGAACTGGGCGTGATTCCGTGGTTCAAACTGCTCTCAGGTGATGAGCGCGCCCGCGCCGAAGCCGACCTGAAAATCACCGACGCGCAGGCGGGCGACTACCTTTGTCGCACTGGGCGGCCCGTGACCTATTGGTTTGGCGTGATTGATGGCTTGCTGAAAATGAGCAGCGACAACGCCGAGGGCCAAACCATGACCTTCACCGGCGTGCCGCCAGGCGGCTGGTTTGGCGAGGGCACAGCCCTGAAACGCGAGGTGTACCGCTACAACATCCAGGCCCTGCGCAAAAGCATGGTGGCAGGGCTGCATGTGGACACCTTTCACTGGCTGCTGGACCACTCGATTGCATTTAACCGATTTGTCATGAACCAGCTCAACGAGCGCTTGGGCCAGTTCATTGCGGCCCGCGAGATTGACCGCATGACCAACCCCAACATCCGCGTGGCGCGCAGTCTGGCGGCACTGTTCAACCCGGTGCTTTACCCCGGCCTGGGTGCGGTGCTGCGCATCACCCAGCAAGAACTGGCCTACCTGGTGGGCCTGTCGCGCCAACGCGTCAATGAGGCACTCACCACCCTGGCCGAACAAGGCGTGATCCGGGTCGAATACGGTGGTTTGCGCGTGCTCGACCTGAAAGCCCTGCGCACACAGATATTTTTATGACAAATTGGCCTGTAGTGCTTGTAAAATAAGCATTATTAGCTACAAATTACATAGCATATGCCCACCACACCCAACCCACCCGTGTTCCGCCGCGCAGCCCCACCTGCTGCCAAATCCGCCATTCCGGCTGGCCAGACCAACACTGCTGCCCATGGTGCAGGCGGCACGCTGCGCCTAAACAAACGCATGGCCGAGCTGGGCCTGGCCTCCCGCCGCGAGGCCGACGAATGGATTGGCAAGGGCTGGGTCAAGGTCAATGGCCGGGTGGCGGAAATGGGCATGCAGGTCGCCCCTGATGTGCGCATTGAAGTAGACAAACAGGCCACCGGTGCCCAGGCCAAACAGGTCACCGTGCTGATCAACAAACCGCTGGGCCTGGTGAGTGGTCAGGCCGAAGACGGCCACGAACCCGCCATCACCCTGGTGCAGCCGCAAAACCGCTGGGCGGAAGACAACGCGCGTTTTTTCTTTCACCCTAGTCAACTCAAAAGTCTGGTGCCCGCCGGGCGACTGGACATTGACTCCACCGGCCTCCTAGTGCTCACCCAAGACGGGCGCGTGGCGCGCCAGTTGATTGGCGAAGATGCCTTGATGGAAAAAGAGTACCTGGTGCGCGTCATTTACACCGGGGTGGTCAACACACTGGCCGCCACATCGGCCAGTGCCACCCACGCCGCGCGGCCACTGCCGCGCGCCAACCAGCCCACGCAACTCAGCCGCATTGACGATGACGACCCCGTCAGCCTTGACGTGCAGTCGGTCTTTCCGGTGGACAAACTCAAACTGCTGCGTCACGGCCTGAGCTTGGACGGGCAAGCTTTGCAGCCCGCTAAAGTGGAATGGCAAAACCCCGAGCAACTGCGTTTTGTGCTCACCGAGGGCAAAAAGCGCCAGATTCGCCGCATGTGCGAACTGGTGGGCCTGAAAGTAGTGGGCCTGAAGCGTGTGCGCGTCGGCAACGTCATGCTCGGCAACCTGCCGGTAGGCCAGTGGCGTTACCTGGCACCGCATGAGCGGTTCTGAGGCGCCATGGCGAAGGCGCGTTTGTGCCACACGCATGAACCCGGGGGATGCGATTCAAAACTCGCACGGAACAGCACTCGCACGGCGCTCGGGGGGCTATGAGGGTACTGTCGATCAGCCCGGGGTAGCGCTTGCAACTTGCATTCCCGGTAACTTCTGCCGAGTCCAAGCACCGTAAGGCATGGTGACTGGGTCAGGTGACCGGGCTTTGGCGGGCAAGGCGTGCGTCCCCGGGACTAAGCGTACTCAAGGCCTAACCCCGCGCGTGATTGCCCTCCAAAACCGCATGCGCCTGGCCCAG
>JBIJDQ010000243.1:0-4352 GCA_044344025.1 Rhodoferax sp. | reverse complement strand
AAAACCATCCACGACTGGCGGGCCAGCTCAATGTTCTCGGGCACCGAATAATGGGTGCGCAAGATGCCGCTCGACTGCGCCGTCGTGCCGCTACCAATTTGGCCCCTCTCCAACACCAGTACGCGCTTGGCACCGAGTTCCGCGAGGTTCCAGGCGACCGAGCAGCCGATGACGCCCGCGCCGATCACAATTGCATCAAAGTGGTTCATTTACAAAGGACTCCATTCGAACCGGCTTACGGATCTGCCCCGAGCTTAACCCTTACATGGCCCGAGGCCACCCCGACGCATGAAATCAGCCCCATTTGTCATTCCGCGCGCTTTCGGGAATCCATGACTTTACGGCGTGGACCCTGCGACTTCGCGCAGGGTGACATGGACTGTTGTCCGTTGATAGTCATGTATTTCACATCAACCGGTGTGCTTATAGGGAATGCACCTGTTCTCACCCGCGTGCTTAGCCGCTACCATGGCACTTTTTTACCCAAGGACCATTCCATGAAACTGAATCGAAGAATTGCGCTAACCATGGTTGCTGCGCTGGCCCTTGCTTCTGGCGCAGTGGTGGCACAGCAGCGAGTATTTTTTGGCGTTGCTACGGGCGGCACCGGCGGCACCTACTACCCCTTGGGCGGCATGCTGGCCCAGCTGATCTCGAACAAGGCCGCGGTGGACGGCAAAAAGATCACCGCCACCGCCGAGGCGGCGGGTGCTTCGGTGGGCAATGCCAAGCTGCTGGGTACCAAAGACATCGAATCGGCGTTTGTCGCGGCCGACATTCTTGACGCGGCGTACAACGGCAAGGCCCAGTTTGCCAATGCCCCGCTGAAAAACCTCAGGGCTTTGGGTGCGCTCTACCCGGAAACCGTGCAGTTGATCACCCGCGCCGACTCCGGTATCAACAGCGTCAAAGACCTCAAAGGCAAGAGCATTTCCTCGGGCGCACCAGGCTCGGGCCAGTACCAGTTGGTGACCGACCTGCTCAAGGTCAATGGTATGAGCCGCACCGACGTGCGTGAAGACAGCTCGTCCTTCACCCAGGCAGTAGACAAAATCAAGGACGGCAACCTGCACGCCACCCTGATCACCGGCGGCGTGCCGGTCGCTGCCGTGACCGACTTTGCCCAGAGCCACGCCCTGAAAATCATTCCGCTGGCCGGTGCCGAAGTGGCAGAACTGCTCAAGGAGCAGCCCTACTACACCCAGGTACAACTGCCCGCCAACAGCTACAAGGGGCAAACTGCTGCGGTACCCACGCTGGCGGTGATGGCGATCTGGGCCAGCCATGACGGCGTGCCAGACAACGTGGCCTACGAAGTGACCAAGGCCTTGTATGAAAACACCGCCATCATGGGACAGGTGCATGTGCAGGGCAAAAACATTACGCTGGCCTCGGCCATGACGGTTGCGAGCGTGCCCTTGCATCCGGGTGCTTTGCGCTACTACAAGGAAAAAGGCCTCGCCAAGTGAAGCCGGCCCAGCGCCGCGCCCTGGTGGTGTTGGCGCTGTGGGCGCCGCTGGCGTGCATGGGCTGCGAACTGGTATTGACCGAACACCGCACGGGCAGGTTGCTGCAGCGGCTACCGTTGGACCCGAACCAGATGTCTGCTGACATTGCCTTTACCCATTCGGTGCTGGGTACACCGGTGCTGGACCGTTATGTCTGGCGCCACGGTCCGTCGGGCTGGCGGGCCCACTTGGTAGAAGAGCGGTTTCAGGGCGAAGGTTATGGCCTGGCAACATCGGCCGGACCGGGTGAAACCCTGACGCGCGAAGACCTTGCAGGCGGCAGCTTCTGGCGCTTGCGACTCAACCGCCTGGTGGACCCTCTGGTGGTTTTGCCCTTGCCAGAGCAGGCTATGCGGGTGGTGCTGGCAGACCAATCTGCAATTTTGCTCGGCAGCCTCAGTCGCACCTCGGTTGAATTTCGGGCTGAATACTGCCCCGACCACTGATTAAATCTATGAGCGCTACCCAAGAAGAAGTTGATCGGCTGATCGAGCAGTTTGACCCCGAATCGAGTTTTCGGCGTCTGGCCGGGCTCAGTGCCAAGATCGTCATGGTCTTGTGTGCGGGCCTGTCGGCCTGGCACTATTACACCGCAGGCTTTGGCTTGCAAAACGAAATTGCGCACCGTGCCATCCATTTGTCGGTGGTGCTGGGCTTGTGCTTTTTGGTGTTTCCAAGGCAAAAACGTTTGCCTGGTCCCTGGGAGTGGGGGGTGTCGCTCGGGTTGGTGGCGTTTTACCTTTTCATGGGCTTTAGCCTGCTCAACACCATAACCGAGCCGATTGACAGCTCGGTCAAATTTGTGTTTCTGGCCGTGCTTATCGCTCTTGCGGGCTTGTCCTTGCCCTTCAAGATGTATGACGGCAGCCACCACCATATTCCCTGGCGCGACTGGGTGTTTGCGGCGCTTGCATCGAGTTTTTCGCTGTATCTGCTGGTATTTTTCCAAAGCATCTATATTGATAGGCCGGGTCAGCACACGCCGCTGGACCTGATGTTTGGCGTGATTGCCATCGCCATGGTGATTGAAGCCACCCGCCGCACCATGGGCATCTTTTTGCCCCTGTTGGCAATTGCAACGATTTTCTACGGCTTGCTGGGGCCCTATTTTCCGGGTGGCCTGTCGCACCGGGGCTATAGCCTGCCGCGCATCGTGGCCCATTTGTACAAGGGGACCGAAGGCATCTACGGCATTCCGGTCGGCGTGGTGGCGACCTTTGTCTTTCACTTTGTGCTGTTTGGCATCATGGCCCAATTGACCGGCCTGGGCCAGTTGTTTGTCAACCTGGCCACGATTGCGGCGGGACGCTTCTCGGGCGGACCGGCCAAGGTCAGTGTCGTGTCGTCGGGCTTGTTCGGCATGATTTCCGGCTCAGCCATTGCCAATACCGTGACCACCGGGGTCATGACGATCCCCATGATGAAAAAGGTCGGATTTTCACCGCGTTTTGCGGGCGCGGTCGAGGCCTCGGCATCGTGTGGCGGGCAGATCACGCCACCGATTATGGGGGCGGCGGCCTTCATCATGGCCGAAACCCTGGGCATTCCGTACAACCAGCTGATTCTGGTGGCCATCGTGCCGGCGCTTTTGCATTATTTTGCAATCCTTTACATGGTGCACTTGGAGGCCAAACGGCTCAAACTGCGCGGCATGGATGCGGCCGATATTCCTTCGATGGGCTGGGTCATGCGCAGTTCCTGGCATCTGTTTCTTCCGCTGGTGGTGATGGTGACGCTGCTGCTCATGCAATACACGCCGTTTCTGGCGGCGTTCTGGGGCATTACCCTGACCGTGGCCTGCTCCTGGATTCCGCGCCTGATCGGCCCGATGGGCAAAAACATGACCGGTCTGGCGGTTGGGCCCGGGGCTTTGGTGCAGGGTTTTGAAATGGGCGCCAAGGCGGCCCTGGGCATTGGCGCGGCCTGTGCCTGTGTCGGTTTTGTGCTGGGCATTACGACACTTACCGGCATGGGGTTCAAGTTTTCCGCCTGGGTGATTGACGTGTCAGCGGTTGCAGCCCAGATGTTTATGGTGGTCGATGTGTTCGGCTTATTGGAACTCAAGCAGGTCACAATTTTGTTTGGATTGTTTTTCACAGCGGCTGCATGCATCGTGATGGGCTCGGGTGTGCCCACCACTCCCACCTACATCATTCTGGCGGCCATTGTGGCGCCGGCTCTGGCGGGTCTGGGCGTGCCACAGCTGGCAACCCACTTCTTTGTGTTTTATTACGGCGTGCTGGCCGACGTGACGCCTCCAGTGGCCTTGGCCGCTTTTGCGGCAGCCGGCATTGCCCGCAGTGAGCCCATGGGCACCGGCATGACCGCGTTCCGGTTGTCGATGGGCAAGGCGTTGGTGCCTTTCGCATTTGTCTATTCGCCCTCTTTGCTCTTGATTGATTTCACCTGGCCTGCATTTACGCTGGCTGCGGTCTGCTCGCTGGCCGCGGTCATGGGCTTGGGTGCGGCCTACACCGGCTTTGTCGCGCGGCCAGTTGGCCGTGTGGCGTTCCTGGCGCTCAATATCCTGTCGCTGTCATTGATCTTTGCCAACCCCTGGGTCGCGGCGGTTGCCGTGCCAGGCGTGTTGCTGATCTTGCTCTGGCACGCACGGCAGCCGCACTGAATGCCCTTTGAAGGCCACTCGTACCTCAGCACTCGTTGTGGTCGATGGGATGTTTGAGGAAGTGGCGGGCCAAACCGATGCCCAATCCTCACCACCGGGCATCGTCTTTCACCCGGCCAGTGCTATCGATGAGACCGCTGTGGTCCAGGTGCAGACCGAACACCCAAGCGCGCACCGGCGCACTACCTGTGGGCGGTGTCTGGTGAGTGGTTGAGGCG
>JBIJDQ010000242.1:0-4365 GCA_044344025.1 Rhodoferax sp. | reverse complement strand
CACACCCGAACTGGACTTGTCGGCCTTGCGCGGCCGCCATGTCCTGCTGGCTGAGGACAACCTGATCAATCAGGAAGTGGCGCGGGAACTGCTGGAAGATGCTGGCATGAAGGTCGATGTGGCAGGTGACGGTGTCAAGGCACTGGCGATGGCCAGCCAAACCGCCTATGACCTGATCTTGATGGACATCCAAATGCCGCGCATGGATGGCATCACGGCCACACGCGAAATCCGGCGCTTGCCCGAGCGTGTTTCCGTGCCGATTCTGGCCATGACCGCGAATGCGTTCAAGGAAGACCGGGCACAGTGCCTGGACGCTGGCATGAACGACCACGTGGCCAAGCCGGTCGACCCGGACCGGCTGTTTTCGGCCCTGTTGCAATGGCTGCCGGCCACCCGCACTGCACAACAGGATGCTGCGACTCCGCCCAGCAGCCGCCCCCGTGACGAGCTCAGCGCCGATGAGGCCCTGGTGTTGCAATCGCTCGAAGCCATTGACGGGCTCGATGTTGCTGCCGGGCTGCGTGTCACGCGTGGCAAGGTACCGTCTTATTTACGCCACCTGAAACAATTTGCAGAAACGCATGCCAAGGACGGCGAGGCCATTCGCGCCGCGCTGTTGGCCAATCAAACCGACGAGGCACAGCGCCACGCACATGGCTTGAAAGGGGTTGCCGGAAACATCGGTGCCGTGCGCGTGCAACACGCGGCAGCGGCCATTGAAGCCCCCCTGAAACACCAACAAGACGGCGCAGTGACGCGGGCGCACCTGGAACTCGATCAACTCAACCTGGCGCTTGAGCCCTTGGTCACACGCCTGAAGCTGGTGCTGTCAACGGTGGAAGTAAGTCCTGTGGAAGCGCCAGCCAATCCGTCAAGCACCCAGGTTTCGGCGCTGTTGCGCCAGCTGCGGCAATTGTTGGAAAGTGACGCCTTACAGGCGCAACGTGATTTTCAGTTGCACCAAACATCCCTGCTGCCTTTGCTGGGGCAAGAGACTGTGGCCCGTTTGGCAAGCAGCATTGCGCAATTCAACTATGAAGAGGCCCTGGCGATTCTGGATGCCGCCCAAGCCGGGCAATGAACCGGCGGTGCAAGCTCAAAACGCGTCTTCGTCGGTGTCCATGCAAGTAGCATCCCGGCTGGCCACCACTTGCAGCCAGGCGCCTATTTTTGGCAGTTCATAACGGAAGAAATAGGCTGTGGTGCTTATCCTTCCCGCACCGGAAGCTATGAATTTCGTAGCATCTTTGCGCAGTGTGGCCAGCGCCACATCCAGCCACATCCAGGCCAGCACGGTGTGGCCAAAGGCTTGCAGGTAGGGCACGGCGTTGGCCAGCGCGTCGACCGGGTTGCCGGTGGCCCAAGCGGCTTGGGTGGCATCCGTCACTTGCTTGAGCGCATCACGCAACGCGCCAGACTGACCGCGTAAGACAGCTGCACGGCTTACTGCCGGGGGCATTGGCGCACCGGGTTGCAGCGTTGACACCTGAGCAGATACCCATTCGCCACTGGTTTGGGCCGCCATATCGTCGGCGAGTTGCTCGGCACTTGCTGCGGTGGCCAGCATGCGCGCGGCAAGCAAGGCCAAGCCCCGGCCCTGCTCCATCAGCACCTTGCGGCCCAGCAAGTCCATGGCCTGAATGCCGTGGGTGCCTTCGTGGATCATGTTCAGGCGGTTGTCGCGCCAGTATTGCTCCACCGGAAAATCACGCGTGTAGCCATAACCGCCGTGCACCTGAATGGCCAGGCTGTTGGCCTCCAGGCACCACTCGCTGGGCCAGCTTTTGGCGATGGGGGTCAGCACTTCCAGCAGCAGGCGCGCGTCATCGGTCGCTTGCGGGCTGCCGGTGTGTTGCTCATCGACCAGTCGGGCGCAATAAAGCTCAAGGGCCAAAGCGCCCTCGCAGTAGGCTTTTTGCGCCAGCAGCATGCGCTTGATGTCGGCATGTTCGATCAACCGCACCGGCGGGCTGCCGGGGTCTTTGCTGTGCAGCGCCCGGCCCTGCGTGCGGGTTTTGGCGTAATCCAGTGCGGCTTCATAACCGGCAAAACCGAGCATGGTGGCGGCCATGCCCACCCCAATGCGCGCCTCGTTCATCATGTGGAACATGCACTGCAAGCCTTTGCCGGGCTGACCCACCAGGTAACCCACCGCACCCGCGCCGTGGCCATCAAGCCCGGCGGTTTGGCCATTCACCGGGTAACGCCCCTCACCAAAGTTGAGCAAGGTGTTGCTGGTGCCACGCCAGCCACATTTGTGATTCAGCCCAGCCAGGGCCACATCGTTGCGTGCGCCCAGGGTGACAGCAGCAGCAAAACCATCTGCAACCGGGTCGCAGCCAGGCACATTCACCAGAAACTTGGGCACGATGAACAGCGAGATGCCTTTCACCCCGGCGGGCAGCTTCCCAAAGGCATCAGGAATTTTGGCCAGCACCAGGTGGACGATGTTTTCGGTCAGCTCATGATCACCCGCCGAAATCCACATCTTGTGGCCCTTGAGGCGGTAACGTGGGCCCAGCGGGTCGGCCTCAAAGGCTGCACCGTCGGGCACCGCGCGGGTGGCCACATCGCCCAGACTGGAGCCGGCTTGTGGCTCGCTCAAGCACATGGTGCCAGCCCAGCGGCCAGAAAATTCGTTGGCGGCAAACACCGCTTGTTGCAGGGCGGTGCCGTGCGCCATGAGCAAATTGGCGTTGCCGGTGGTCAGCAAACCAAAACCAATGCTGACCGAGGCTTTGGCAAAAAACGCGTTGGCGGCGGCCTCCACCACGTAAGGTAGCTGCATGCCACCCAGCGCGTAGGTTTGCGCGGCACTCAGCATGCCGGATTCGGCATAGGCACGGTAGGCATCCGCCGTGGCTTGCGGCAATACCACGCGCAAATTACCGTCGGGCAGGGTCTCAGTGCGAGGCTCTTTGGTGTCCACCAGGCGATTAAAGGGCGCAAACTTGTCGCGGGCAATGCGTTCACAGGTGTCAAGCACCGCATCGAAGGTGTCACGGCTGTGGTCGGCAAAACGTTCCCGGATGGTCAGTTGGGTCACGGCCAGCCAGTCGTGCAGCAAAAAATCAAGGGTGGTTCTGAAATTCATGTGATCGCCTGTTCAACTTTTCTGTGGGGGCAAAAATGGGGCCCTGTGTCGTCCAACATCCGTGGTGCGAATCAGGCCGACGGCGCACTCAGCTCCGCGACTGTCCTCCGCCTGCGGCTCCCCCTTGATGTCGCTGCGCTGAGCGCACCGCCGACCTGATTCCTGAGGCTGTTTTGGGTTTCATGCCCCGAATAACCACCCAAGTCTCGACACCGTTGGCACTGGGGCGAATGGTGCAGCGGCATCAAGGAGGAGCCAAAACGCCTAAGCGTTTTGGCGGGGGACAGCCGCGGAAGCATTCGCCCCAGTGTCAATGGTGTGTGCATCAATCAGTGCTTCAGCGCATAACCACTAATGACTTAGCGCTATCAAATTCGACTACAACACCTCAAACACCCCGCAAGCCCCCATGCCACCGCCAATACACATGGTCACCGCCACACGTTTGGCACCCCGGCGTTTGCCTTCGATCAACGCGTGACCCGTCAGCCGCTGTCCGCTCACCCCGTAAGGGTGGCCAACAGCAATAGCGCCACCGTTCACATTCAGGCGAGCACCGTCAATACCCAGCTTGTCACGGCAATAAATCACCTGCACGGCAAACGCTTCGTTCAATTCCCACAGGTCAATGTCGTCCACCTTCAGCCCCAAGCGCGCCAACACCTTAGGGATGGCAAACACCGGGCCGATGCCCATTTCATCGGGCTCACAACCCGCCACCGCAAAGCCCAGAAAACGGCCCAGCGGCTGCAAACCCTTGCGTTGTGCCACCGATTCATGCATCAGCACCATGGCCCCGGCCCCGTCCGAGAACTGGCTGGCATTGCCTGCGGTGATCAGGCCACCCGGCATGGCAGAACGCAGGCCGCTGATGCCCTCCACCGTGGTACCCGCACGAATGCCTTCGTCTTGGCATACGGTGACTTTTTTTGTGCTCAAGCCCATGACCTTATCGGCCACACCCATGGTGACGGTGATCGGTGCGATCTCGGCAGTGAACAGGCCGGCTTCCAGCGCAGCGGTGGCACGCTGCTGGCTCGCCGCGCCATACTCGTCCATGGCTTGGCGGCTGATGCCGTAACGCTTGGCCACGTTTTCGGCGGTTTGCAGCATGTCCCAATAGATTGCGGGCTTGTTTTTAAGCAACCACGGATCGGTGATCATGTGTTTGTTGAGTTCCTGCTGAACACACGAGATGCTCTCAACCCCGCCTGCGACATAGGTGTCGCCCTCCCCAGCCATGATGCGCTGTGATGCCAGCGCAATGG
>JBIJDQ010000241.1:0-4400 GCA_044344025.1 Rhodoferax sp. | reverse complement strand
GTCGTATCGCCTGGTGCTTGGCTTTATTTTCTTTGCTTGCACCGCATAGCGCCGCCATCCGACTTGATCGCTGCCGATCCAAACTCAAAGTCACAGCCTCTGGTTGACTCTTGCGACCGGGTATCCTCAATAGACCAGCAGTCAGAACCAGCTGAATCCAAGGCGTACAGATGATTGGAAGTGATGGCATCTTCACCAAGTTGAATTCGTCTTCGGCCAAATCCCTCTATTGATCGCCAAGTGGTGCCAGCCAAAATTTCGAAAAGCTCGTATGGTTTCTTTATTTGCACTGTACTCTGACGAGCGGATTAAAATAGCCTTGTGATCGTGTTGCAGCGCTAGTACAAACCAAAGACGTTGCGACTCAGATGGCAACCTCAAATTCGCAATTCATTGCTCACTTGGTCGAACAGCCGCTTTGGGGAATGCATTTCAGCAACTTCAACGGGTCTAATGCAGCAACTCGTCGTACCTTCGTAATCTTCGCCCGCATTGACTTTTCAGTCATTCTTGGGCCAAAAGCGTAGTAAAACCCCGCGGAAATTATAAAAAAAAGCTCCGATATGTGCATATTCGGAGCCTTTTTTGGTAATCGCAACTTATGCTGGCAAAAAACGCAGCTTATGGTGTCGAAGTCTCACGTTATGCTGTAACTCACAATTTAGCCGCACTGCCCCACGTAGCCACAAGCGGTACAAAAATCACAACCGTCCTTGTGGATCACAGCGGGGTTGCCGCATTCAGGGCAGGTTTTACCCGCCATGGTTTTGCCAGCTTCCCGTTTTTCCGGGGTGTCCAGCACACCCATGTCGCGCAGTGGGTAACCTTCTTCATTCAGGATGCCTAGCATGGCGTAGCGGTGAATGATCAGACGTGCAATGTAGGCCACGGTTGACGGCCAGGTTTGCTGGCGTTTTTCACCATTGGGCAGGCCGGGCACAAACGCCATGAAGTGGCCCAAAGGCTCAGCGTAATTCAGAAGCTTGCGCAGCTTCATGCCAATCCAGGCGGGGTCAATCACCCGCATGTCCAATGACAACAAGCGCGCCAGACCGTCCATGGCTCTGGGGTAGTTGCCGCTGAACCCTACTGCGCAGGGGCGCGTCACCATGTGGCCGTCCGGGCCTGGCAGGTTGACCTCTTTCAGGGTCACGGTAAAGGCTTCGCTGGTGGCCGGGTTATCCACATCCACCGCCCAGGCCAGGGTGCCCGACGGGCCGGTCAGGGGTTCGTTGCGGCTGAACATGGCGTCCATGACCGGGGTGAGTACGGGTGTTGCATCGCCCCCCATTTTAAGTGCCTGGGCAGCAATTTGTTCGCAGCGCCAACGAATCACTGCTGCCGTGGCTGCCACGACACCGGGGAAGAGGCGTTTCTCGCCATGGGGTGGGAAGGGCATCTCAAAGGCATGTTCTTCGCTGACGGTGGCCAAAGCATCAAGCTTGAGCTGCAACCAGGCCGGGTCGTTGGCGCGCAAATCCATAGACAGCGTTTTGGCCAGTGCACCCAGTCCGCGTGGTTGCTCAGCACCATTGATCCAAACTTCAAACGGCTGCGGTGAGCCGCCTTCCTGTGGTGAAAGTTCACCAATAAACAAGGCAAAGTCGCCAAACGGGTGATGCACCATGAAGGTCCAGGCCGGGTTACCGCCTGGCAGGCTGGGGCGACTTGGCCAACGCAAGGAGGAGAGCACCGGCGCGGGCAGGCGGTCAAGCATCAGGCGGTGGTTGGTGCCGTCAATGCGCAGCGGAGTAGCGCTGCTGGGGGTTGGCGTTGCGGCCACACTGAGCACTGAGCCCAGCACCGAGTTGGGTCGGTAGGTGGCCAGTCCCTTCAGACCAGACTGCCAAGCCTGCGTGTACAGCCCCTGAAAGTCTTCATACGGGTAGTCGGCGGGCACATTGACGGTTTTGGAAATGGCCGTGTCGATGTAAGGGGCCACAGCGGCCACCATTTCTTCATGGGCTTGCGCGCTCATTTCAAGCGCGGTAACAAAGGCAGGTGTCAGGGGTGCATCCGCACCATGCAGGTGGCGGAACAGGCGCCAGGCGTGGTCTTCAACCGCATATTCTTTCGAGCTGCCATCGGGCATGCGTTTCTTGCGGTTGTAGGTCCAGCTGAATGCGGGCTCAATGCCGTTGCTGGCGTTGTCGGCAAATGCCAGGCTGATGGTGCCCGTGGGGGCAATGGAGAGCAGGTGCGAGTTGCGCAGACCATGCTTGCGAATATGCTCTTTCAGGCTGTTGGGCAAGCGCGAGGCAAAGGTTTGCCCGCTCAGGTACAGGTCGGCATTAAACAGCGGGAAAGCACCCCGTTCTTTGGCCAGGTCACTTGATGCCCGGTAGGACGTGTCACGCATCAGTTCGGAAATCTGGCGTGCCATGTCGCGTGCTGCAGGTGTGTCGTAGCGCAAATTCAGCATCACCAGGGCATCACCCAGGCCGGTAAAACCGAGGCCCACGCGGCGCTTGCTGCTGGCCTCTGCCTGCTGCTGTGGCAGGGGCCACACGGTGGCTTCCAGCACATTGTCAAGCATGCGCACCGCCACTTTTGCCACTTCGGCAAACGCCTCGCGGTCAAAACTGGCGGCTTCTTCAAAGGGGCTGGTGACAAAACGCGTCAGGTCAATCGAACCCAGGCAGCAGCAGCCATAGGGGGGTAAGGGCTGTTCGGCGCATGGGTTGGTGCTGGCAATGGTTTCGCAATAAGACAGGTTGTTGTCACGGTTGATCTGGTCCAAAAACAGCACGCCGGGTTCGGCGTGGTCGTAGGTGGAGCGCATGATCTGATCCCACAAGGCACGAGCCTTGAGCTTGCGGTAAATCCAGATGCCTTTGTCATGGTCCAGATAAGCCCCTGCTTCTTTCTGGGCCGTGCCTGGTTCGGCACGGTGCAGCAGGGCAAAGTCGCCATCGGCCTGCACGGCGCTCATGAATTCATCAGAAACACCCACCGAGATGTTGAAGTTTTTCAGGTCACCCTTGTCTTTGGCATGGATGAACTCTTCAATGTCGGGGTGGTCACAACGCAGCACACCCATTTGTGCGCCACGCCTGGCACCCGCAGACTCCACTGTTTCACATGAGCGGTCAAACACCCGCATGTAGCTCACCGGCCCGGAGGCGCTGCTTTGGGTGCTGCCCACCCAGGCACCGCGCGGGCGAATGCGTGAAAAGTCATAACCCACCCCACCCCCCCTGCGCATGGTTTCAGCGGCTTCGGTAAGGGCGGTGTAAATGCCGGGGTGACCGTCTTCCATGTGCGAAATGGCGTCGCCCACGGGTTGCACAAAACAATTGATCAGGGTGGCGGCCAAATCTGTGCCTGCGGCAGACTGAATGCGCCCGGCGGGCAAGAAACCGGCTTCCAGCACGTCAAGAAATTTAGCCTCCCAGTGGGCCTGGTGTTCGGGCGCTTCAACTTTGGCCAGGGCTCGCGCCACACGCAGGTTGACATCGGCAATGGTTTTTTCGGTGCCCTTGCTGTATTTTTCAATCAGAACTTCCTCGCTAATTGTCTGCGGGGTCAGGGTGGCGAGGGTTGGGCGTGTAGGTGCTTGTTGTGACATGGGAGCTTTCTCCAAAAACAGGGCGCAATGGTAGAGCGCCACGCCGTCAAATTCATTGACAAAGGCCAAAAATTTGAAAAATAAATAAATAAAAAACACCATAGGTAGTGTGTAAGCGACCTATTTAACCTAAATGTAGTGTTGTCAAGACCAGATTGCATGCCAATTTGATGCTTGTGGGCATGTATTGGTAACCTTGACCGCAGGGCGATAAGCAGGGGTTTTCCTCTAAAAGACCTAATCCAGCTTAAGGACAGCCACAACCCCCAACTTGACAATCCTCCTCGCTCGAATCGAATAGCCGCAGCCTTCGGCGAGTTGAGATGTCCGCCAACCTCGGCGGGTAGGCTGCCCAACCACAACGGAGAAGAACCTATGAATACACCACGAATATCCAGCGTAGCTGCCGCCGCCTTGTTGTCTGTTTTTGCTCTGACATCCGTCGCGCAGGAGCAAAAGGCGGCTGGCCCGGCCATGACAGTGGCCGAAAAAGATGCCGCCAAAAAGATTTACTTTGAGCGATGCGCTGGCTGCCACGGTGTGCTGCGCAAAGGCGCAACAGGCAAAAACCTGGAACCCCATTGGTCCAAGACCGACAAAGATGGCAAAAAGACCGAAGGCGGCATGCTGGCACTGGGGCAGGGTCGGCTTGAAAAAATCATTGGTTACGGCACCGACGGTGGCATGGTGAACTTCAATGACATTTTGACCAAGGAAGAGCTGACCTTGATGGCCAAATACATTCAGAACGTGCCCGATGTGCCACCTGAATACAGCTTCAAAGACACGATGGATTCGTGGAAAGTGATTGTCCCGGTCAAAGACCGTCCCA
>JBIJDQ010000018.1:0-14888 GCA_044344025.1 Rhodoferax sp. | reverse complement strand
ACGCAGGCCCGCACGTTGCTGCAGTCGGCAGCCCACCAAGGCGCTGAATTGGCGGTGTTGCCCGAGTATTTTTGTCTGATGGGCCAGCGTGATGCCGACAAACTGGCCATTGGCGAGCCGTTTGGCCGTGGCCCCTTGCAACAGTTTTTGGCTGACCAGGCGCGCAGTCTGGGCTTGTGGCTGGTGGGCGGCACACTGCCTTTGGTGCCGGTGCAGACCCTGGCGGATGCGGCCGAGGCGACAGACGGTGCGCGGGTCAGCAACAGCAGCCTGGTGTTTTCGCCGACGGGCGAATGTGTGGCCCGGTACGACAAGATTCACCTGTTTCGCTTTGACAACGGCGTTGAGCGCTACGACGAGTCACAAGTGCTGATGGCGGGTACGCAGCCGACCACTTTTGATTTGCCCTCCAAAGATGGGCACATCTGGCGCATTGGCATGAGTGTGTGCTACGACTTGCGTTTTGCCGAGTTGTACCGGGCTTACGCCAATGCAGGCACGCACCTGATGCTGGTGCCCAGTGCGTTTACCTTTACGACAGGGCAAGACCACTGGGAGGTGTTGTTGCGTGCCCGTGCCATTGAAAACCTGTCGTTTGTGGCCGCTGCAGCGCAAGGGGGCCTGCATGACAACCAGCGCCGCACCTGGGGGCAGGCCATGCTGGTGGACCCTTGGGGCAAGGTGCTGGCACAGCAGGCGCAAGGACCGGGAGTGGTGCTTGCCGAGCTTGATTTTGCAGTCCTCGCGGCGTGCCGCAGCCGTTTGCCTGCCTTGCAGCACCGCGTGTTATGAGCGCTATTGTGTGGTGGTTGGGTCGGGCCTTGGCTGCCAGCGTGGCGGTGTTGGTGGTGGCCTGTGGCTCATTGCCGCAGTCACTGGCCCCGGTGGCGGTCGTCAAAGCACCTGAACCCGTGTCCGCCTTGCCGTCGGTGCTTGATTCCCTGCCCCAGGGCGTGGCGGATCTTCCCAGTCTGCAGCGTGGCAAAAGCCGCTGGGTGGCGGTGCCGTGGAGCGAACTGCCCGGCTTTGAGACCGATGCCCTGTTTGAGGCCTGGAACGCCTGGCTCAAAAGCTGTGAGCGGCCCGGTCCGGTGTTTGCGCCACTGTGCAGCGAGGTTCGGCGCTTGAGCATTGGTGGCGAGGATGCCCAGCGCCAGTGGCTGCTGGCGCGCCTGCAGCCCTACCGGGTCGAGCCGTTGCAAGGCCCTGCCGCCGGTTTGCTAACCGGCTATTACGAGCCCGAGTTTGAAGCCCGGCGGGAGCGCAGCCCGGGCTTTGAGGTGCCGCTGCACCAGCCGCCCACCACGCTGGCGGCGCGCCAGCCCTGGTACACCCGGCAAGACATGGAGACCCTGCCGCAGGCGCTGGCCGCTCTGCGCGGGCGCGAAATTGTTTACCTTGCTGACCCGGTGCAGGCCATGGTGTTGCAAATTCAGGGGTCTGGGCGTGTGTTTGTGACCGAGCCGGATGGACGCCAGCAGCAGGTCCGTCTGGCCTATGCCGGGCACAACGGGCAGGCCTACCAAAGCATTGGCCGCTGGTTGCTGGACCAGGGCGAGCTGCGTGACGCTTCCTGGCCGGGCATCAGTGCCTGGATTCAGCAAAACCCGCAACGTGTGCGAGAGTTGTTGTGGCGCAATCCCAGGGTGGTATTTTTCAAGGAAGAGCGTTTGAGCGAATTTGACAGCGGTTTTGGCCCCCGCGGTGCCCAGGGTGTGCCCCTGACACCCGGGCGCTCGATTGCGGTGGACCCCGACAGCATTCCCTACGGCACACCGGTTTGGCTCGCTTCCGAGGGGCCCCAACTGGCCTTGCAGCGCCTGGTGCTGGCGCAAGACACCGGCACGGCCATCCGTGGCGCGGTGCGGGCCGACTATTTTGCGGGCTGGGGTACAGCCGCTGGCGAGTTGGCGGGCCGCCTCAAGCAGCCGCTGCGCATGTGGGTTTTGTGGCCCAAGCCGCTTTGATGGCGTTACCATAGACAGAGTGACCTGATGTTTCAGTTTTAACCGGAATCATTTATGAACCAAGCAAGCAGCAAATCCTCCATGCGCGACATTGACGAGCGCACCAACCTGGCGGGCAACAGCATGTTTGAGCTGTTGCTGTTTCGTTTGGGAGAGGCACCGGGTACCGACAAGCGTGAGCTGTTCGGCATCAATGTGTTCAAGGTGCGTGAGATTCTGGTCATGCCGGAAATCACCGCCATGGTGAACTCGCCGCCCTCGGTGATGGGGGTGGCCAACATTCGCGGCCAGATGATCACCGTGATCAACCTGCCCAAAATCGTCGGCACCAACCCCACCAAAGGCCTGGGCATTTTGCTGGTGACCGAGTTTGCCCGCACCACGCAGGCATTTGCCGTTGAAGAGGTCAACGAGATTATTCGGTTGGAGTGGAAGCACGTGCTGTCTGCCGAAGGCCGGGGCGGTGGTTTGGTGACCAGCATTGCGCGCCTGGACGGTGCGACTGAAAACACCCGCCTGGCCCAGGTGCTGGATGTGGAGCAAATCCTGCGTGACGTGTTCCCCGAGCAGCACCAGGTTGAGGTGTCGTCAAGCCACAAGCTGCACATTCCACCCGGTACGGTGATCCTGGCTGCTGACGACTCGGCCGTTGCACGCATGATGATTGAGCAGGGCCTTAAGGCCATGGGTGTGCCTTTCATCATGACCAAGTCCGGTCAGGAGGCCTGGGACCGCCTGAAGGCATTGGCGGCTGAGGCAGAGGCACTGGGCCGCACCATCAAGGACAAGGTGGCGCTGGTGTTGACCGACCTGGAAATGCCAGAGATGGATGGCTTTACCCTGACCAAAAACATCAAGCAGGACCCGCGTTACAACGGTATTCCGGTGGTGATTCATTCCTCGTTGACGGGCACCACCAACGAGGAACACGTCAAAAAAGTGGGTGCCGACGCCTACGTGGCGAAGTTTGTGGCCGAAGAGTTGGCTGATACCATTCGCAAGGTGTTGACGCGCTAGCAGCACCGTTGTGGATGCTATATTTAGTGTAGTTGCTAGTGCTTATTTGACAAGCGCTACAGGCCAAAAAGGCTTATAAAAGGCGCCACTCAGTGCTGCCCATGAACGCACCACCCCCCAAGCTGGCCCGAGAGGCAGTGCACACGGTCAAGCTGGACGACAAATACACCCTGACGCAAGGCCGCGCCTTCATGAGCGGCGTGCAGGCCCTGGTGCGCCTGCCCATGCAACAGCGCCAGCGTGACCTGCAGGCGGGCTTGAACACGGCCGGCTTCATCAGTGGTTACCGGGGCTCACCCCTGGGCGCTTACGACCAGGCACTGGTGAATGCACGCAACCACCTGGATAGCCACCACACCGTGTTTCAGCCCGGGGTGAACGAAGAACTCGCCGCCACAGCGGTGTGGGGCACGCAGCAGCTTGACCTGTACCCGAAAACAAAAAAATACGACGGTGTGTTTGGCATCTGGTACGGCAAGGGTCCGGGCGTGGACCGTAGTGCGGATGTGTTTAAACACGCCAACCTGGCGGGTACCGCCAGATACGGTGGCGTGCTGGCGGTGGCGGGGGACGACCATGTGAGCAAAAGCTCGACCGCCGCGCACCAGAGCGACCCCATTTTCAAGGCCTGTGGCCTACCGGTGTTTTTTCCGTCCGACGTGCAAGGTATTCTGGACATGGGCTTGCACGCCCTGGCACTAAGCCGGTATTCGGGGCTGTGGGCAGGCATGAAAACCATCCAGGAGGTGGTGGAGTCCAGCAGTTCGGTGCAGGTCGACCTCGATCGGGTCAAGATTGTGCTGCCGGACGACTTTCAGATGCCATTGGGTGGCCTGCACATTCGCTGGCCTGACCCGGCGCTGGTGCAGGAAGCACGCTTGATGGACCACAAGTGGAACGCCGCGCTGGCCTATGTGCGTGCCAACAAGCTCAACTTCAACATCATTGCCAGCGCGCAAGACCGTTTTGGCATCATGGCCAGCGGCAAGGCGTTCAATGACACGTGCCAGGCCTTGAACGACCTGGGGCTGGACGCAGCCGCCTGCAGACGTTTGGGCATCCGGCTGCACAAGGTCACTGTGGTGTGGCCACTTGAAGCGCACACTGCCCGTGAATTTGCGCAAGGCTTGCAGGAGATTCTGGTGGTGGAAGAGAAGCGCCAGGTCATTGAATCCCAACTCAAGGAAGTGTTGTACCACTGGCATGCTCAGGTGCGCCCCACGGTGGTTGGCAAGTTTGACGCGCCCGGCACCCACACACTGCTGCGTGCCAATGCCGACTTGAGCCCGGCGCTGGTGGCCCGGGCAATTGCCACATGCCTGAAAAAACTCGGGGTCCCGGAAGACGTGGCAGCCCGCATGGACAGCCACCTGGCCTTGCTGGATGCCAAGGTGAGTGGCGCGCTGGCGCTGGCATCCACGGCGGGTGAGCGCACCCCCTGGTTTTGCAGCGGTTGCCCGCACAACACCAGCACCCGGGTGCCCGAGGGCTCGCGCGCGCTGGCGGGCATTGGCTGCCATTTCATGGCGCTCTGGATGGACCGATCCACCAGCACCTTCAGCCAGATGGGCGGGGAAGGCGTGGCCTGGGTGGGCCAGCAGCCCTTTTGCACGGACACCCATGTGTTTGCCAACCTGGGCGACGGCACCTATTTTCACAGCGGCTTGTTGGCCATTCGCCAGAGCATTGCCGCTGGTGTCAACATCACTTACAAGGTGCTTTACAACGATGCCGTGGCCATGACTGGCGGGCAGCGTGTGGGCGAGCGGGTTGAGGGCCACAGTGTGTTGCAGATCATGGCCAGCCTGGTGGCCGAGGGGGTTAAAAAGCTGGTGATCGTCACCGATGAGCCAGCCAAGTACCAGGGTGCGGCCTTGTCGCCCGGTGTGCAGGTGCAGCATCGCGACGGGTTGGACCGTATCCAGCGCGAGTTCCGTGAACTCAAGGGCACCACGGTGATCATTTACGACCAGATGTGCGCCACTGAGAAGCGCCGCAAGCGCAAGCGCGGCACACTGGTCGAGCCCGATGAGCGGCTGGTGATCAACCCACTGGTGTGTGAAGGTTGTGGGGATTGTGGTGAGCAGTCCAACTGTTTGAGCATTGAGCCCTTGGAGACCGAGTTTGGCCGCAAACGCCGCATCAACCAGAACAGTTGCAACAAGGATTTTTCCTGCGTCAAGGGGTTTTGCCCGAGCTTTGTCACCGTCAAAGGCGGGCAACTCAGGAAGCCTCAAAACACTCCGCAACGCAGCCTGAGTGGCTTACCGACTGTGCCGCAACCCGAATGGCTTCCAACCGATGCGGTCTGGGGTGCGGTGGTGGCCGGTGTGGGTGGCACCGGTGTCATCACCATTGGCCAATGGCTGGGGATGGCCGCGCACCTTGAGGGCAAAAGCGTGGTGACCCAGGATGCAGGTGGTCTGGCGCAAAAAGGCGGCGCCACCTGGAGCCACATCCAGATCGCCAATGGGACGCAGGCCATTTTCACCAGCAAGGTCGACACCGCCCGGGCCGACCTGGTGATTGGCTGTGATGCCATTGTGGCGGCCAGTCCGGTTACCTTGGCGGTCATGCGGGCCGGTCGCACCTTTGTGGCACTCAACAGCCACCCCACACCCACAGCGGCGTTTGTTCACAACCCGCAGTGGCAGTTTCCTGAAAGCGGGTGCGAGGCGGCATTAACGGCCACCGTGGGGGCGCAGGCGGTGGGTGTGCTGGATGCGCAACGTGTGGCGCAACAGGTTCTGGGTGATGCCCTGTACACCAACCCGTTGCTGCTGGGATACGCCTGGCAAAAAGGGCAGGTGCCGCTAAGCCGTGCCGCCTTGTTGCAGGCGATGGCGCTCAACGGTGTGCAGGTGCAAAACAACCACGAGGCATTTGAGTGGGGCAGGCACTGTGCCCATCACCCTGGCGTGGTGCAGGCGCTGCTGGACCCGTTGCCCGTGGTCGAGTGGACCAAAAAGCCGGTGTTGGCTGACATCGTGGCCAGGCGGGTCGACTATTTGACGGCTTACCAGAACGCCGCTTACGCAGCGCGTTATGCGGCCCTGGTCGAGCGGGTGCGCCAGGTGGATGTGTTGTGGGGCAAAACTGACTTGAGCGTGGCGGTGGCGCGCAACCTCTTCAAGCTGATGGCATGCAAAGACGAGTACGAGGTGGCGCGTCTGTACGCCGACCGTGGGTTTGCCGCGGACATCGCGCGGCAGTTTGAAGGCGACTACCAGCTGTATTTCCATCTGGCACCCCCTTTGTGGGCAAAGACCAATGAGAAGGACGAACTGCAAAAGCAGCGCTTTGGCCCGTGGACCCTGGCGGGTTTCAAGCTGCTGGCGCGCCTGAAAGGTTTGCGCGGCGGCCTCTTCGATGTGTTTGGTCACTCGCACGAGCGCCAGCAAGAGCGCGCCTGGACGGCACGTTACCAGGCCATGATCGAAGAAATAGTGGAGAAATTGGACTCAGGCCCTTGTCTGGAAAGCGTGGAGTGCTATCAAAATTCACTTTCCTTGGCACTGATCCCGCAGGACATCCGTGGTTTTGGACATGTCAAGGCGCGCCACATGGCACTGGCCATGGAAGAATGGCGGGTTGCCCTAGAGGCATTCAGGGCGAGTCTGGCGGCTTAGCAAGGTGAAAAAACACCCGCATACAATGCCAAGTTGCCCGAATTTTGTGCAGGCCCTGCCCACCGTGGTGGCTGTTGGCCTTTTTTATTGATTCAAATCACTGGAGTTCACCGTGTTTATTTCTTCTGCTATTGCCCAAACCGCCCCCGCAGCCGCCGCTGGCGGCGACATGCAGTCGTCCCTGATGGGCATGTTGCCCCTGGTGCTGATGTTTGTGGTGTTGTATTTTGTGATGATTCGTCCGCAAATGAAAAAAGCCAAAGAACACAAGACCATGGTGGAGTCCTTGGCAAAGGGTGACGAAGTGGCCACGGCAGGCGGCATTTTGGGCACGGTGACCAAATTGGGTGAGAGCTTTATTCACATCGAGGTGTCAAACGGTGTCGAAGTCCAGTTGCAGCGCAGCGCCGTGGTGCAGGTTTTGCCCAAGGGCAGCATCAAGTAAGTGGCCCTGGCGCTGGTCAGCGCCATTGGTGTCAGTTTGGTTTTTTGCAGATTGAAGTCAGAAGGGCGATCATGAATCGTTACCCGGTTTGGAAATACGTGGTCATCGTGATCGCGCTGGTGGTGGGCGGCTTGTACGCCTTGCCGAATTTTTTTGGCGAATCGCCAGCCGTGCAGGTTTCTGCCGCCAAACCCCTGGTCAAAGTCGACACGGCGACGCTGGCCAAGGTCGAGGCAGCGCTGAAAGTCGGTGGCATTTCGGCCGATATGGTGACGCTGGACGGCACCTCCATCAAGGTGCGCCTGGCCGACACCGATACCCAGCTCAAGGCCAAGGACGCGATTCAGAAAGCCTTGGTGCCTGATGCGGGCAACCCCGGTTATGTGGTTGCCTTGAACTTGGTTTCGCGCTCGCCGGCCTGGTTGTCCGGTCTGCATGCATCACCCATGTACCTGGGTCTGGATTTGCGTGGGGGTGTGCACTTCATGCTGCAAGTAGACATGCAGGCGGCATTGTCCAAGCGCGCCGAGTCTCTGGCGGGCGACGTGCGCAGCACCCTTCGGGAGAAAAACATTCGCCACAGCGGGATCAACCGCAATGGCCAGACCATTGAGGTGCGTTTGCGTGACGCGGCCACACTGGCCTCGGCCAAAGCTGTGTTTCAGGATCAGTTTCCTGACCTGCAAACCGCAGAGGCAGCGGATGGCGCAGAGTTCAAGCTCACCGCGTCCATCAAGCCCGAGGCCGGGCGTCGCATTCAGGACCAGGCCCTTAAACAAAACATCACCACACTGCACAACCGCATCAACGAGCTGGGCGTGGCCGAACCGGTCATTCAGCAGCAGGGTCTGGACCGCATCGTGGTGCAGTTGCCTGGCGTGCAAGACACCGCCAAGGCCAAAGACATTTTGGGCCGCACCGCCACCCTGGAGGTGCGCATGGTGGACGAAAGCACCGAGGCCCGGGCGGCCGAAACCGGCAACGGCATGGTGCCCTTTGGGTCAGAGCGGTACCTGGAGCGCAATGGCCAGGCGGTGATCGTCAAGAAACAGGTCATTCTGACCGGTGAAAACCTCACCGATGCCCAGCCTGGTTTTGACAGCCAGACCCAGGAGCCCACGGTCAATTTGAACCTGGATGCCAAAGGCACCCGAATTTTCCGTGACGTGACCCGTGAAAACGTGGGCAAACGCATGGCCATCTTGTTGTTTGAAAAAGGCAAGGGTGAAGTGGTCACTGCCCCTGTCATTCGCTCTGAAATTGGCGGCGGTCGGGTGCAGATCTCTGGTCGCATGACCACGATGGAGGCCAATGACACCTCGCTGCTGCTGCGTGCTGGGTCTTTGGCAGCGCCGATGGAAATCATCGAAGAAACCACCATTGGCCCAAGCCTTGGGGCAGAAAACATTGCCAAAGGCTTTAACAGCGTAACTTGGGGTTTTGTGGCGGTGTCGATTTTCATGTGCGCCTACTACATGTTGTTCGGCGTGTTTTCGAGCATTGCCTTGGCTTTCAATTTGCTGCTGCTGGTGGCGGTACTGTCCATGTTGCAGGCCACCTTGACGCTGCCGGGCATGGCGGCCATGGCGCTGGTGCTGGGCATGGCGATTGATGCCAATGTGCTGATCAACGAGCGCATTCGCGAAGAATTGCGTGGTGGTGCCTCGGCGCAGGCGGCCATTCACACTGGCTACGAGCGCGCCTGGGCGACCATTTTTGACTCCAACATCACCACCCTGATTGCGGGCGTGGCCTTGCTGGCTTTTGGCTCGGGTCCGGTGCGCGGTTTTGCGGTGGTGCACTGCCTGGGCATCATGACCAGCATGTTCTCTGGTGTGTTCTTCTCCCGGGGGGTCGTCAACCTCTGGTACGGTCGCAAAAATCGCCTGAAAACCGTGTCGATTGGCACCATCTGGCGCCCCGACACGGGCACTGAACTTAAAGCCGACAAGTGAAACCTTGCGGGACAGACCCCAATTAGAAAGAGACCATGGAATTTTTTAGAATCAAGCGCGACATTCCGTTCATGCGCCATGCTGTGGTGTTTAACGTCATTTCCGGCCTGACGTTTTTGGCGGCGGTGTTTTTCCTGTTCACCCGAGGCCTGCACCTGTCGGTGGAATTCACCGGTGGCACCTTGCTGGAGGTGAGTTATTCGCAACCTGCCGACCTGGGCGTGGTGCGTGCCACGGTGGCCAAGCTCGGGTTCAACGACGTTCAGGTGCAAAATTTCGGCACCGCACGGGATGTGTTAATTCGCCTGCCAGCCCAAAAAGGTGTGAGTTCTGCGCAGCAGAGCACCCAGGTCATGGCCGCCTTGAAGGCTGTGGAGGCCTCGGCCACCATGCGCCGCACCGAATTTGTTGGCCCGCAGGTAGGTGACGAACTGGCCGCAGACGGTCTGAAAGCCCTGGCCTTTGTGGTGGTCGGCATCATGGTTTACCTGGCGGTGCGGTTCGAGTGGAAGTATGCGGTGGCGGCCATTATTGCCAACCTGCACGACGTGATCATCATTCTGGGTTTTTTTGCGTTCTTCCAGTGGGAGTTCTCGTTGCCGGTGTTAGCCGCAGTGCTGGCGGTGCTGGGTTATTCGGTCAACGAATCGGTCGTGATCTTTGACCGGATTCGTGAAAATTTTCGCCGTTACCGTAAGATGACCACGGTGGAAATCATCAACAATGCCATCACGTCCACCATCAGTCGAACCATCATCACCCATGGCTCGACGCAAATGATGGTGTTGTCCATGCTGCTGTTTGGCGGTGCCACCCTGCATTATTTTGCGCTGGCACTGACGATTGGCATTTTGTTTGGTATTTACTCCTCGGTATTTGTGGCTGCTGCCATTGCCATGTGGTTGGGCATCGCCCGTGAAGACCTGGTGAAGTCTGGCGGTGCCAAAAAAGACATTGACCCCAATGACCCGAACGCAGGAGCTAGCGTCTAAAATTTTTTTATGGTTTCTTCGCTTTCGCCCACCGCTGCGTCAGAGCTCGCCGCTCAGGTACGCGAGCGCCTGGTGGCGCAGGCTGCGCAGGCCCTGACATCCTTGCTGGTGGTGGTGCAAGACCGGCTCAACGCGCTGATGAATGAGGCAGCGCCCTCGCGTGAGATGCAAGCCCGGCGTGACACCTGGATGCTGTACCAAGGCATCAAATCCGTATGGCAAAACGCCGTCTTGCAGGCTTGGCAAGCGGCCTTGGTTCCGAAGCCTGCGCCCCGTCCTGCAAGCTTGGTCTTGCAAGGCGCTTTTGAGCTGGTGGGGACCGAGGTGGCTGAAAACAAGATCATCGCCTCGCGCCTTGCCCTGAGCCTGATGGAGCACGCCGCTGACGAGGTCAATGACCTGCGCAAACGCCTGAAAGTACTCAACGGTGACCATGACCTCAGCGCCCAGGATTTGGCGCACCCCGAAACGCTGCTGCTGCCGGTGGTTGAGCAGTGGACCGCCTGCGGCTTGTCGCGCGAAGCCTGGCAAAGCGTTAGCGAGCTGGTACAGCGCCACATGACCGAGCAATTGCGCGGTGCTTATGCCAGTTGCAACGTCATGTTGAAAGCCCAAGGGGTCTTGCCGGTCATTGAATTTTCAGCCAGACCTGGCGTTTCCGAGGGCGCTGCCGGGGCGCGTCCGGACGCCGAATCGATTGCGGGGGCCGGGCGCGGTGCCAAAGCCGCACAAGCACAAGCTGCGCGGGGAACCAAACCACGGCTTCGGCGAGCCGAGGATGCCCATGCGGGTGCCGCCATGTCGGGTGGTGTACCAGGTCGGGTGGCCTATGCCGACTTGCCCTGGGGTGGCGCACCCGGGCGGGTTGAGCGTGCCCGGGGTTTGCTGGACAAAATCGGTCATCTTCTGGGTGCCGTCATGCCAGCCGGTTTTGCGCCGACCGTCTACCACAGCCCAAGCTCGGCCACCTTGTTGGCGGCCATTGATGAGCAGCCCCTGTTGGGGGACGCCTTTTTTAGCCAGCCGGCGGGAGCACCCTACACTGGCAGTGGTGCGCCAGTGCTCATCGAGCGTGTGGCCACCCAATTGCGCAAGCAATCGGCGGCACTTAAAGTCCAAGCCCAAACCGACAACGAAAAAGCCATCATTGAGCTGGTGGCGTTGATGTTTCAGTCGATTTTGCAAGAAGACCGCATTCCCACCGGCATTCGCGTCTGGTTTGCACGGCTGCAAATGCCAGTGCTGCGTCTGGCACTTTCAGAGCCCGATTTTTTCCAGCGGCTAAACCACCCGGCACGCCAGTTGATTGACCACATGGGCTCATGCGTGATGGGCTTTGATGCCAGCGGCATCAGCAGCGAGGCCATGGAGACCGAGATCAAGCGCGTGGTGCAGGTCATCGAGCAGTACCCGGAAACGGGTGAAAAGGTTTACGTGCGGGTGTACGAGGAGTTTCAGGCCTTCTTGAAGACCCATCTGGCGCAAAAACCCGTCACCCAGAAAGTGGTCGGTGTGGCGCAGCAGGTGGAGCAAAAGGAAACGCTCACCATTCAGTTCACCATTGAGTTGCGCAACCAGCTCAAGGACATGCCGGTGCGCGATGAAATTCGCGAGTTTTTGTACAAGGTGTGGGCCGAAGTGCTGGCGGTGTCGGCCATGCGAGACGGCGCCCAGCACGAGGAAACCCTGTTGCTTAAAAAGACAGCGAGCGACCTGATCTGGGCCGCCAGTGCCAAACCCAATCGCAGCGACCGCGCCCGGGTGATTGCCGACCTGCCCGAGTTGTTGCAGTGTTTGCGGGTCGGCATGGCGCTGCTGGGCGTGGTGCGCTCGGCCCAGGAAGCCCACATCAAGGTGATCAGCGACACCTTGGCCGATGCCTTCATGTCCAAAACAGAGGCCATTGCCGACGAACAAATCCAGGCCCTGGCGCAACGGCTGGCCCATCTGGAAGACTACATTGGCGACGACGATGCAGAGGAGTTGCCGCTGGATGCCCAAAGCATTGAAGACCTGCTGGGCATTGATGCCTCAGGGCTCGATGTCATCACCGAAGGGGGCGGAACAGCCAGCGCCGTCATGCTGGAGTGGGCGCATGACCTCGACCTGGGGGCGTGGTTCCGGCTTGACTACCACAGCCAAGTGGCCCAGGTGCAGTATGTCTGGCGCAGCCCGTTGGGGCATTTGCACTTGTTTGCGTCTAACGTGGGGCACAGCTACTTGATCCAGACGGTGCGTCTGGCCGCCTACTTGCAAGCCGGGCTGCTGGAGCCACAAGAAAACGAACCTTTAACGCAACGCGCCACCCGCGATGCCATGCAAAAGCTTGAAGCCCACCCCGAGAGCCTGTTGGCCTGATTCGGGTTTTAGTGGGCCAGGCGTGTGGCCGGGTTGTCGCACAACTCATCAAGCACCAAGGCATCGGGCTCTTCGCCCAGGCCCCAAAAGACCATAAGCACAATCAGTTTGATGTCGTCCAGTGCCAGTTCATCACCAGGGGTGGCCGTGACGCGATCCATGACCAGTTCCAGACGGTCCCAGGGCAGGGCTCCGACAGACACCAGAAATAGCACAAAACCCCAGCCCGCGCAGCCCAGGCGACGCTGCTCTTGTGCAGAGAAAATTCGTGTGGCGCATTCGGTTTGCTGGCTGGCGGTGGCACAGCCGTCAGGTGGATGGGTTGATTTGGGTCTTGGCGTGAGGTCAGCAGCGCGGCGGGTGGCGCTTTTTAGTTCTTCCAGCCAGATAAGCGCGGTCTGAATTTCGTCGTCGTCAAAACCCACTGACGTGAGTTTGCGTTGCAGCGCGGGGAGTGCCGGGCAAACATCGCTGTACAGGTAATGGTCAAACACAAAGGCCAGGACATCAAACATGCACCCACTGTAGCGCCAGGCGCAGCGGTCAAAACGGCAAATTGGCTGGCAAATTCGACCTGTGCCCAACTCAGCCTGCGGCTTGGCGTTGAAACAGCCCACCGGGCAGGCGGGCCACCTGGCCGTCAAGCTCCAGGCCCATCAAGCGGGCTTGCAACTCTGGCGTTTCCAGGCCGCACCGTGCTTGCAAGGCATCCAGCCCGACCGGGTCAAAGCCCAGCGCTTCGAGCAAGCCGGAATCATTGGCAAATGTGTCGCTGGTGTTTGCCGAGATTGAATCAGTTGCTATTGAATTGGTCGCGTTTTGCAAACCCGATGGCCACTTGAGTTCTTCCAGAATGTCTTGCGCCGACTCGACCAACTTGGCACCTTGTTTGATCAGGGCGTGGCAGCCGCGCGATTGCGCCGCGTGGATTGAGCCGGGTATGGCAAACACCTCTTTGCCCTGCTCGGTGGTGAGCCGCGCCGTGATCAGGGAACCCGATTTGAGTGCCGCCTCCACCACCAGGGTGCCATTGGAGAGCCCGGCAATCAGCCGGTTGCGTTTGGGGAAATTGGCCGTCAGGGGTGGGGTGCCCAAGGGGTACTCGCTGACCAGCAAGCCGTTGCGGGCAATGCGGTGCGCCAGGTCACGGTGTGCCCTGGGGTAAACCCGGTCCAGCCCGGTACCCACCACGGCCACGGTGGCACCAAGCAGCGGGTTGGCCATTGCCCCTTCCAGCGCCCCTTCATGGGCCGCGCCGTCCACCCCGAGGGCCAGACCACTGACCACGGTGAGCCCGGCTTGTGCCATGGCCTTGGCAAACAGGCGGGCGTTGGCGGCACCCTGCGGGGTTGGGTTACGGCTGCCCACCACGGCCAGGCTCAAGCCAGGGTCGATCGCTCGCCTGGATGCTATATTATTAATAGCTACCGACGCTTGATTGACAAGCACTAAAGGCTGGTTTGTTATAAATTCTGCGTTTCCCAGCAGGTACAGCATCAGCGGCGGGTCATCCAGGCTTAGCAGTGCCTGCGGGTAGCTTGGGTCGCCCATCACTGCCACCTGGCGCTGAACGCCGTCTGAGGTGTCGCGCTGCAGCCAGTCCCAGGTGGTGTCAAGCAACGCCGCCAGTTCAGGCGGTATCTGGCGCAGCGCCTGCGCCTGGGGGCTGTTGACCACATGTTGCAGGGTGCCCAGGGCCTGCTCAAAAATGGCCTGGGGCAGGCCAAACGCGCCCAGCAGTTTGCGCGCGCTGGCATTGCCCACACCGGGGGTGAGTGTCAGGCGCAGCCAGGCGGCCAGTTCCTCGCGGTCCACAGGCGCGCGGGTCAGTTGGGGTTGACCAGGCGGTCACCCACCTTGACCCCGCTGGAGATGTCAAGCACCAGCGCATAAGACACCCGCTCAAAGGTGCGAAACACCATCAGCAGGCCGTTGCGTTCATCGGGCAGTTTGATTTGTGGCAAGGTGGCATCGGTCTTGTCGATCAGGCGCGCGCCGGCTTTCAAAATGGCCAGCACATGGCCACTCTCCATGCCGTCACGGGTGCCGCGGTTGATGGTGACCACCTGATTTTGCGAGGCGTTGACCACGGCACTGCCGTACACCGACACAATGCGTGCGTCTACCGGGTTGGCCGGTGCGTGGGGCACGTAGCTGAGCAGTTGGCGCGGCGGCTCGGGCAACAGGCGGTCACCCACACGCATTTCTTCCTTGGCCTCAACAATGTCAATGGTGGCGGGAATGATCTCGGTGCGGCTCTTGCCCGCGCTATCCTCGCTGCTTTGGGTGCTTTCACTCAAGGCCAGCACGGCCTTGCCGACATACTGCGCCTCATAACCCAGAACCTCGCCGCTGAGCGGGTCTTTCAAGGGGGTGGCATTGCGAAACACCCTGAAGGCCTGTTGTTTTTGGCTCGGAATGTCGGTCAGCGCTGCACCGGCGGTGCCACGGGCGTAGGCGCGGTCCCCCCGTGTCAACAACACCCGGCTGTCTTGCGCCGAGACAATGCGCGGCGCGGCGGTAAG
>JBIJDQ010000240.1:0-4404 GCA_044344025.1 Rhodoferax sp. | reverse complement strand
GGTCAAGCCCAGTGGTGGGCTCATCAAGCAGCAGCAGGCGCGGGTTGTTGACCAAAGCACGCGCCAGGCTCAGGCGACGCTTCATGCCACCGGACAACTCACCCGGTTTGGCATTGGCCTTGGCGGTCAGGCTGGCGAACTCCAGCAGGGAGGGGATGCGCTCCTTGATTTGCGCGTCCTTCATTCCGAAATAACGGCCATACACCAGCAGGTTTTCGGCGCAACTGAAGTCGGGGTCAAGGGTGTCCATCTGGCTGACCACACCAAGTTGTGCCTTGATGGCCAGCGCATCACGCGGCATTTGCAGACCAAAGGCGGTCACCGTGCCCCCATCGGGGGTGGTCAGCCCCAGGCACATACGAATGGTGGTGGTTTTGCCCGCGCCATTGGGGCCAATCACGCCCAGGCACTCGCCGGGGGCAATCTCGAACGACATGTCGCTCACCACGGTGGTATCACCGTAGCGTTTGACCAGGTGCTGGACGGAAAGGATAGGTTCAGTCATAAGTGCTGGATTGTCCCCCAGAGGCGAAATCTGCGTTGACTGTAGACTTCAAAGTGTTGTCACACCAAATCACGAAGGTTCCCCGCAAATTATGAAAACATCTATCTGGGCTTGTATTCTTTCAATTGTTTTTCTTCTGATTGGCTGCGGCGGAGGCGGTGGACGATCTGGCGATTGTTCTGGCAGTACTGAATATTGCGCGGAATATGCGGCTTCGTCAGGGGTATCGGGCTCCGGAACTGGCGGAAGCGTCACGCCAGCAGGTGGATTTGCCAAGTCTGGTACGGGCGACACCGTTTTTACGATACCGGCAGACGTGACCAGAATTCGGATTCAAGGAAACTATGAGGGGTACGTTTCAAACTTTTTCGTCAAAGTGGCTGACACATCTCTCGTCATAGCAACCATCGGAACTTCCAAGTCCCCAACATTTTTTGACGGAACTTACCTTGTCACAGGCGGCAGCACTGTAGAAATCAGCAATTCCAACGGTGTCAATTGGACTATCACACAGGTTATCGCTGACACCATTCCAGCCAATCCGTCGGGCTTGTATGTGAAGACTGGAACTGGTGACACTGTTTTTACGATTCCGACAGCCGTGACCAGAATTCGTATTCAAGGAACGTTTGCGGGATACGTTTCAAACTTTTTCGTCAAAGTGGCTGGCTCATCTCTTGTCATCGAAACCATTGGGACTTCCAAGTCCCCAGCATTCTTTGATGGAACTTATCTTGTCACGGGTGGCAGTACCGTCGAGATCACCAATTCCAGTGGTGTTGCATGGACCTTTACTGAAGTTCCATAACACTGCCGGCCTTGACAAGTCCTGCCGTCCTAACCGCACCCAGACAATCGCCAGGTGCGATCTCGAACGCCATGTCCCTCACCACGGTGGCATCACCGTAGCGCTTGACCGGGAGTTGGACGAAAAGGATAGGTTCAGTCATAAGTGCCGGATTGTCCCTCAGACGCAGGCGATGACACGGGCAATCTTTGCTCACCGGTGGCCAAGGCTTGGGGCTGATTTAGCATTGATCACCCCGAGAGGTGCACAGAAACCAGACAACGCTGAGGTACGGTCCCTATGCAGCAGGGGATGCAATTGTTGGGTGTCCGGGTCACCCGCTGCGCTACTTCACCTTCGCAAAAACGACCACTTGGTTTTTGCCAAAGTGCTTGGCGCATTTTGGGCAGGTGGCGTAGAAAAAATAGAGCTTATCGACTTCTTTTCCGTGGTCACGGACAAATTTCTCTGTCTGCTCGATCCATGTCCCTATGTCGCGGTAGGGTCCGGAAAAAGCCTTGGTCATGAAGGCACCAGACAGGTACTGCATCTGCATACCCGGCACGGTACGGTCTGTGGCAATGTAGATGTCAGCACCCCAGGGCGACACCTCGTCCACCAGCCACAGAGGTTCTGGCGCATAGGCTTGTGCTTGCGCCAAGGCTGCGTGTTCTCGGGCCATCACCGATCCGAAATTGAGCGGCACATGGAGAAACTCCCAAATATGGTCTTTGACAAAGGGTTTGTCCATCCAGACGAATTCCTGCCCCTCCCAACGCGCCTCGTCCAGCCTGGCACAGCAGCCGGTTTCCTTGTTGTCGTAGTTTGTTTCTGCCAACTTCATGAGGGTCTCCTTTGGCGATAAATGACGAATTCGGACAGTATTGAACTGGCACAGGGCGTGCAGATTGACAGACATCAACACCTTGGCGACACGACGATCGGGTTGGCCGCTTCAAATCAGGCCTGCAGATAGAGTGGGCCAAATCGGCACCCATTTGCGCCCGGTAAAGCCCGCAAACATCGGAAAAAGTGCCCCGCCGCTGCATAGAATTGATTCAACTTCAACCACGGACGCTTGCAAGCGCAACACCATGACCACCATCGGCACCCCACTCTCTCACCATGCGACAAAAGTGATGCTGCTGGGCAGCGGTGAGCTGGGCAAAGAGGTCATCATTGCGCTGCAACGCCTGGGGGTGGAAACCATTGCGGTGGACCGCTACAACAACGCGCCCGGTCACCAGGTGGCGCACCACGCCCGAACCGTGGTGATGAGTGACCCGGCGTTGTTGCGCGAATTGATCGAGCACGAAAAACCCGACCTGGTGGTGCCCGAGATCGAGGCCATAGCCACCCCCATGCTGGAGGTGCTGGAAGCCACCGGGGTGGTGCGTGTGGTGCCCACCGCACGCGCCGCGCGCCTGACCATGGACCGCGAAGGCATTCGCCGCTTGGCCGCCGAAACCCTGGGCCTGCCCACCAGTCCCTACCAGTTTTGCGATTCGCTGGCGGAGTTGCAAGCCGCCATTGACGGCGCAGACGACAATGGCGGCATCGGTTACCCCTGCATCATCAAACCCGTGATGAGCAGTTCAGGCAAAGGCCAGAGCAAAATCAGTGGCCCAGCAGACGTGCAAACCGCCTGGGATTACGCCATGGCCGGCGGCCGCGTCAGCCATGGTCGGGTGATTGTGGAAGGCTTCATTGACTTTGACTACGAGATCACCCTGCTCACCGTACGCGCCAAAAACGCCGAAGGTGGCATTGACACCCATTTCTGCGAGCCAATAGGCCATGTGCAGGTGAACGGCGACTATGTGGAAAGCTGGCAACCCCACCCGATGAGCCAGGTGGCGCTGGACAAGTCACGCTTTATTGCCAAAACCGTCACCGACGACCTTGGCATGGGGCTGGACGGTCAACCCTCTGGCCTGGGAATTTTTGGCGTGGAACTGTTCATCAAGGGTGAGCGGGTGTGGTTCAGCGAGGTGTCACCGCGCCCGCACGACACCGGTCTGGTGACCCTCACCACCCAATGGCAAAGTGAATTCGAGCTACACGCCCGCGCCATTTTGGGTCTGCCGGTCAACACCGCGCTGCGCAACCCCGGTGCCAGTGCCGTGATTTATGGCGGAGTGGACGCACACGGCATTGTGTTTGACGGTGTGGACGAGGCGCTGTGCGTGCCCGGCACCGACATTCGCCTGTTTGGCAAACCTGAGAGTTTTGTCAAGCGCCGCATGGGGGTGGTACTGGCCGCCCACGCTGATGTGGAGAAGGCACGCGTGAATGCCAAGCTGGCAGCGGGCAAGGTGAAGCCACGGGTGGTCCGTCAATCGTAGGTTCGACCAATTGAAATTCCGCGCTTTTTGATTTCATGCCATTCTGAGGAGGGCTCACCGCCTGAAGATGGCTCACCACCCAAGCGGGCACCACGCTCTAGGGCCAGCGCGCGGCGCCGCTCTTGCTCTTTTTCCTCAGCCAAACGCAAGGCATTCGCCTGCTGCGCCAGTTCCAGATCCGCCTGAGCCTCCTGCCTTCTGATGCTGCGATCCAAAGCCCGGTGATTGAAGTTGCTCGACACCACCCACACCCAGCCCAACAAGGCAACGCCCAAATCGCGAATCACAATGAGGTCTTCAGTTTTTGCCCATTTCAGGTCAAGCGGGCGGACTTGATCCGAATACACAAAGTGCCAGCTCGTCGTGCCCAGCTGAAAAATGGCACAAACCCAGTGGTAGGGGAAAGAGACCCATTGGTAGAGCACGTTAAACACATTGGCCAGCCAGGGGGCCACATAGGAATTCAGTGACAGGTCAGTGCCATATTTTGAAACAAAAGCGGCTGTGACCAGCATCATGAGCGCGAACCCCACGGTCCAGAAAAAAACGTAAAGACAAAACCAGAGGGCCTGCGCCATCACGTTGCGGCCATGTGCAAACATCCAGAGAACCTTTTCAATGAGATGAAAAGGAAAAAGGACCAACGAGGCGATTGGCGTTGCCAACAAGAATAAATTTAAGAAGCCAAGCATGTATGGCCAAAGTTTACCCACTCAAAATTCAACACAGCCACACTTCTTTTCCCGCTGAGCCAGTTCTTTGGCAGC
>JBIJDQ010000239.1:0-4406 GCA_044344025.1 Rhodoferax sp. | reverse complement strand
CTATCGCATAACATCAGTGGCGGGCGACTTCATTGGAAGTCACCCGACTTTTCTGGGGGTCCATCGATAAACAGACTCCTTGTCGCAAAAAACTTGCAATGCTTTTTGTAGCTTCTTGCGAAACACCATGTAAGGCTAGAGGCTAATTTTGCATACCCATTCAGAACCCAGCAGCAATGCAAGCACAGTCCTGCCCAGCGGCTTCATGGTGCTGCATGGCAACCGCCTGGAAGACCTGCGTGACCTGCTGGTGCAAGTGCTCAAGGCCCAGCCGCTGGCGGTGTTGGAGCCCGAAGTCATCCTGCTGCAAAGCAATGGCATGAAGCACTGGCTTGAAATGGCCCTGGCCGACGACGACGCGCTGGGCGTGTGCGCCGCCACCCGCATGGCGCTGCCCGGTGCCTACCTGTGGCAGGTGTACCGGGCGGTGCTGGGCAGTGCTGCGGTGCCGTCCAGCATGCCGTTTGACAAAACCAGCCTGCTGTGGCGGCTGGTGCGCCTGCTGCCCACGCTGTGCGAGGCCAACCCAGTGTACGCGCCGCTCAAGCGTTATCTGGGTGCGCCGCTGCAGCCGCGCAAGCTGTACCAGTTGGCGCTGCAACTGGCCGACGTGCTGGACGGCTACCAAAGTTACCGCGCTGACTGGCTGACCGACTGGGCTGGCGGGCGCAATGTACTGCGCAGTGCCGCAGCTGCGGCAGACTTGCCGCTTGAACACGCCTGGCAGGCGCAGCTGTGGCGCGACATTCGAGCCGATGTGGGCAGTGACTTTGAAGATGCCTCGCGGGCGGTGGTGCATGAGCAGTTTTTGGCCGCCATGGTCAACGTCAAACATCACCTTATTGCCACGGGTCAGCGTCCTAAAGGCCTGCCCACCCGGTTGGTGGTGTTTGGGGTGTCTTCATTGCCAATGCAGCTGGTGCAAGCCTTGGCGGCCCTGGGCCAAGTGTGCCAGGTGCTGATGCTGGTGCAAAACCCCTGTCAGCACTTTTGGGGTGACCTGGTGGAAGGCCATGCGGCCTTGCGCGCGCAAGTGCGCCGTCGCCAAAGTCCCAAGCCCATCCCAGCCCAGCCGTTTGACCTGTTTGCCGAGGTGTCCGGTGCGCCGAATCATCCGTTGTTGGCTTCGTGGGGCAAGCAGGGGCGTGATTATTTGCACTTGCTGGACGGCTTTGATGCGCCCGAGCAATACCGCCAACACTGGAGCCGGGTGGACGTCTTTGTGGACCCGGCCAGCGCCACGCCAGAGCGCCTGGCGAGCCAATTGGCGCTGCTGCAATCCAATATGCTCAACTTGGTCCCGGAGCCCGCTGCACCGCAGCCCATGCCTGACGATGGCTCACTGGTGTTTGTCAGCGCCCACAGCGCCCAGCGTGAGTTGGAGGTGTTACATGACCGCTTGCTGGCCTGGTTTGAGGACGACCTCAGCTTGAAGCCGCGTGACGTGATGGTGATGGTGCCCGACATGGAAGCCTTTGCCCCGCACATTCAGGCGGTGTTTGGCCGCTTTGCGCCGGGGCAGCCGGGCTTTGTGCCCTATGCCGTGGCTGACACTACCGCACGCACCTCACCGTTGGTGCAGGCACTTGAGCAGCTGCTTAACCTGCCCACGGCACGTCTGACCTTGCTGGAGTGGGCCAGCTTGTTTGAAGTGGCTGCCGTGCGCAAGCGCTTCAAGCTGATCGAAGGCGATGTGCTGCAGCTGCAAGACTGGTTGGTGCAAGCGGGGGTGCGCTGGGGGCTGGATGCCAGCCATCGGCAAGCCTGGGGCTTGCCCGCACAGGCGCAAGGCCTGGCACAAAACACCTGGACCTTTGGCCTGCGCCGCTTGCTGCTGGGTTATGCGCTTGGCTCTGGTCCGCAGGCGCTGTGGGCCGACACCCTGGCGCAACCTGCCTTGAGTGGCCTGAGCGCGCCGCTGGTGGGGGCGCTGCTGGACTGGCTGCAAGCCACCCAGGAAACCCTTGATGCCGTCTCGCAAGAGCACACACCGGCTCAGTGGCAGCAGGTTTTGCAACAGCTTGTGCAGCGCTTTTTTGCACCGACAGACGATGCCGATGAACGCAGCATCACCCGTGTGCTGGAGCCGCTGCAAGCCTGGGCAGATGCCTGTGATGCCGCTCAACTGGCCAGTGCCGTGACACTTGAGGTGGTGCGTGAGCACTGGTTATCCAGCATTGAGGCGGGCAGCCTGCAGCAGCGCTTTTTTGGCGGTGGTGTGCAATTTGCCACCTTGATGCCCATGCGCTCGATTCCGTTTGAGGTGATTTGCCTGCTGGGCATGAACGACGGTGCCTACCCTCGCGTGCAGGCGGCGCGTGACTTTGACCTGATGGCAGCAAGCTGGCGATTTGGCGACCGCTCGCGCCGCGAAGACGACCGCTACCTGTTTCTGGAAGCCATTTTGTCGGCCCGCCAGACCCTGTATGTGAGCTGGCAAGGCCACAGTGCCAACGACAACTCAGTGCGTCCGCCCTCGGTGCTGGTGGCGCAGTTGCAAGACCACGTCAACGCCTTGTGGGTACCAGCGCACGACGCGCAGGTGCAGCCCTTGCAGCCGTTTTCCAGCGCTTACTTTGAGGCCAAGTCCGGGTTTGAAACCTTTGATGCCGATTGGGCCGCAAGCCAGGAGAAGGTTGCGCTGAGTGCTATTGAAGTTGAAGCTGTTGCCACCATGCAGGTTTGCCCGACTGCCTGGACGCTGGACGACCTGCAACGCCTGCTGCGCGCCCCGGTGGAGGTGTTTTTCAGGAATCGCTTGCAAGTCACCCTGGACAAACTCGATGAGCTGACTGAGCCCGACGAACCTTTTGCCCTGAATGCGCTGCAACAGCACCTGGTGGGTGCCGAATTGTTGCGCAGCACTGATCACGTCCACAGTCTGGCGCGTTTGCACGGCCTGGGCCAGTTGCCCTTGGCCGCGTTTGGCCAACGCAGCGGGCAGGCACTTATTGACATTGCTGAACAGGTGCGCGCTCGGCGTGCCCCCTGGTTGGCGAAATACACCGTTCTCCTGGAGGCGCACCCAGTTGACCTGAGTTTTGAGGGCGGCATCAGCCTGACGGGTGCCCTGGACGGTTTTTTTGGCGTGACCACTCACCCGGCATCGGCCTGTCTGCAATTGGCCGAGCGCACGGGTGCCGTGTTGCAAGGCAAAAAAGACAGCTTGAGCGCACGCGGCCATGTGTTGGTGACACTTTGGGTGCGCCATCTGGCGGCCTGTGCCAGTGGCTTGCGCCTGACCAGCGTGCAGCTTGGGGTGGACGGCCAGGTGGTGCTGCACCCCTTGGTGCCCCAGGTGGCACATGACGTGCTGGCGAATTTTCTGAAAGTGTTGGCTCAAGCCTGGTTGACACCCTTGGCAGTGGCTCCCAAAACCGCCTGGGCCTATTTGCAGGCGCAACGCGTCAATGCCCAATTGCCGCCCGACAAGCCCCCCAAAGACCCGCATGACGCAGCCCAACTGGTGTTTGAAGGTGGCCAGTTCGACGGCGAATGGGACCAGTCAGCCTACCTGCAGCGCGCCTTTGCGTCGTACGCCGATCTGCGCGATGCCCTGCCAGCCTTGGCCCAAGCGCTCTACGGAGACCTGGCCGCGCAGGTGGATGTGACTCAAACCGCGCCCGAGGTGAGCCCATGAGCACCCAGTCCACCCAAACCCTGGACCCGCTCACGTTGCCACTGTCTGGCCTGCAGATGATTGAGGCTTCGGCCGGCACCGGCAAAACCTGGACACTTGCCGCGCTTTACGTTCGGCTGGTGCTGGGCCATCACCCACAAGCGCTTGAGCCTGTCGCGGCCCTGTACCCGCCACAAATTTTGGTCATGACCTTCACCGATGCCGCCACCGCCGAGTTGCGCGAGCGCATTCGGGCACGTTTGGCCCAGGCGGCCAGGTTCTTTCAAAAGGGTGATGCGGCCCCCGCCGATGATTTTTTGCGTGTCCTGCGCCAGTCCATCGATGCCGCCACCTGGCCTGACTGTGCCGCCCGGCTCGACCTGGCGGCGCAGTGGATGGACGAGGCGGCCATTTTTACCATCCACGGCTGGAGCAGCCGTATGCTCAAAATCCATGCGTTTGACAGTGGTAGCCTGTTTACCCAAACCCGGGTGGAAGACAGTGAGCAGCTCAAACTCACCGCCGTTCAAGACTACTGGCGGCGCTGGTTTTATGCGCTTGATACCGCCACGCTGGCCGCCTTGGACGCTGTGGCAGACACCCCGCAAACCCTGCTCACCCAGCTCAAAGACCGCTGGCGCGTGGCTGAGCGCGCACCCGCAGCCGCCACGCCACCCCCAGAGCCGCCACCGGTGGTGTTGGCGCAATGGTCGGCATGGCAGCAGCAGCGCCTTGCCCTTGAAGCCCCGGCGCGAGCGGGTTGGACTTTTGAAGTGGTCGCCCAGCT
>JBIJDQ010000238.1:0-4414 GCA_044344025.1 Rhodoferax sp. | reverse complement strand
CTGCTGGCGTTTGCACGCAAGCAGCCCCTTTTGCCCAAGGCTGTGAACATTGCCGACCTGGTGGACGACACACTAAGCCTCATCCAGCGCACACTGCCGGCCCACATCTCGGTCAGTAGCGCGCCAATGAACGAGCCCCTGTTTGCCATGACCGATGCCCAGCAACTTGAAAACGCCTTGTTGAATCTGGCTCTGAATGCGCGCGACGCCATGCCCGATGGTGGGCAGTTGGCCGTTCGGGCCACCCGCTTGCTGCTGGGCCCGGGGCAGGTGGCTGACTTCGATGTGGCACCGGGTTGTTATGTGGCGCTGAGTGTCTCGGATACCGGCACCGGCATGGATGCCGCCACCCAGGCCCGGGCCTTTGAGCCTTTCTTCACGACCAAGCGGTTTGGCGCGGGGAGCGGCCTGGGTTTGTCCATGGTCTACGGTTTTGCCAAACAGTCAGGTGGTGGTTTGCGCATTCAAAGTGCGCTGGGCGAAGGTTGCGTGGTGACCTTGGTGCTGCCTTGCACCGAGGAAGACCTTGATGCCGTGCCGTTCACGGACGTGCCCAAGAGCGTGAGCCTCTCAGGCACAGAGCGGCCCCTGGTGCTTTTGGTGGAAGATGACCAGGATGTCCGCCGGGTGATCCGCCTGCAACTGGTAGGCCTGGGCTACCCGGTGATTGAGGCCGATCACGCGGCTGATGCGCTGCAGTTGTTGGCGAGTGTGCCCACGGTGGGGGTCCTCGTGACCGACATGGTCATGCCGGGGGGCATGGACGGCCGCACCTTGTGCCGGGCCGCTAACTTGAGCGCACCACATGTCAGGTTTTTGCTGATCAGCGGTTATTCAGCCACCGAGCGTGGAGCGCCAGAGGCCGGCGACGACTTGCAGCTGCTCAAAAAGCCATTCACCGTGCCGGAGTTGCAAGCAGCGCTGGATGGCTTGTTCGCATGAGCCGAGACGTGTTTCACCAGCCCGAGGGGCCGCGCTGCATTTATGTGCTGGACGACGACACAGATATTTGCCGTCTGGTGTGCGGCACCCTGCGGGAGTTTGGTTTTGAGGCCTCGGAGTGCCACACGGCGGCGGCCTTGCGACGCATGCTGTTGGTGCGAGTGCCCGACCTGTGCATTGTCGATTTGGGCCTGCCAGATGCCGATGGCATGGATGTGGTGCGCGACCTGCAAGCCCGGTTTGTGTGCGGCGTGATTGTGTTGACGGGACGCGATTACCTGAGTGACCGGGTGATGGGACTGGAGTTGGGTGCCGACGACTACGTGGTCAAACCCTTTGAGCCCCGCGAGTTGGTGGCCAGGGTGCGCAGCGTGCTACGGCGCCACGACAAGTCCCTTAGTCCCCAGACACCGGTGCGCTCACAACACGCCGAATTTGGTGGCTGGCGATTTCGTGCCGACTCGAATTGGCTGGTGTCGCCCAGTGGGCAGGAGTGGACGCTCAGTGCGGGTGAAGCGCGCATGCTGCTGCAGTTTTTGCAGCGGCCAAACCGTATTCTGGATCGCGAGCAATTGTGTGGGGACCGCGATCTGTCCGCGCTGGACCGCGGCGTCGATGTGCGGGTATCAAGGCTGCGCCGCAAGCTTGAATCTGACCCCCAAAACCCGAAAACGATCCGCACGGTGTACGGCGCAGGGTATTTGCTGGCGACAGAGGTGCGATGGCTGTAGGCGTGCAGGGTGACACTTCGTTGAACACGGTGTGGCCCCTAAAACGCTTGTTTCCCTGTATTTTTTGAGAAAATGTGCCTGTAGTGCAGGTGTATCAAGCGCATGATGCTATTGTTTTTGATTTTTATGGGCTACATGGTCGTCATGTGCCACACGGGAATAAAACAGCTTTTTGGACCACCGCCGCCAGCACATAGGCCAGCGTCAAACCGATCATGCCCAGCATCAGCGGGGTGGGCCGCGGCACAAAGACAAACACAGCGCTGACTGGCAGGTAGGGCAGCAGCAGCGCCAACTTGCGGGCGGCTGTGTTACGCGTCATGCCGCGTCATGCGGGTGGGGCGAAGACTGATCCTTGTCAAGGCGTTTTGACCGTCTAGCCATTGACTTCAATGCAGCGTAAGCGGGTCTACAGAAGTTCAAATTGCCCGCCCGATACCTGACATTGACGCCGGTAGGCCAGCAATCAGCTATATGACCACGATTTCAACCAAAGGGGTACCAGGACCCGGCCAAGTGCTGTATGTGAGGCGGCACACCTTGTGGACTCAGGGATTCTTGTGGGTAAGACTCAGCCGAAGTTTAACGATTCGGTGCAGCCGTCGCCGACCCCAGCAGCCTGTCAACTGGCGAGTTTTAAACGGCGACTTTGTATCACCGAGTTTGACTAAATACAGGCCGCGCAAGGCATCGACGGCTTCAAATTGGAAATTCTGGTAGTTTCAATGAAGTTCAGAATATACCCGGTTCCGCAAGGGCGTTTTGCTCAAGGCAAGTGAAACATCTGCACCGAGCGCGACAAGGCGATGGCGCTGTCGCTGAGGCTGTCGGAGGCCGCGGAGGATTCCTCCACCAGTGCCGCATTTTGCTGGGTGACCGATTCCAGGCGCGTCAACGCTTGGTTAACCTGGGCAATACCTTTGGATTGTTCGTTGGCCGAATCACTGATCAACTCAGTGAGTTGGCTGGTCATCATGACCGACTTGACCACATCGTCGATAGCGCTGGCGGCACTTCCCATTTGTTTTGTGCCACTGGCAATGTGCTCTGAAGATCGAGCAATCAATTCGCGAATTTGCTTGGACGCCGAAGCGCTGCGTCCGGCCAGCAAACGTACTTCAGTGGCAACCACTGCAAAACCACGCCCCTGATCGCCGGCACGGGCCGCCTCGACAGCCGCATTGAGGGCAAGGATATTGGTCTGAAAAGCAATGCCCTCAATGACACTGATGATCTCCTGCATCTGGGCCGACGAGTCGGCAATCGCATTCATGGCGAGGCCCACCTTGAGCACGGACTCACCACCCTGAGCGGCAAGAACGTTGCTGTCCTTGCTTTGCATAAATACTTGTGCGGCAGTTTGCGCAGTGTGTTGACCATTGCTGGAGATTTGCTCCATGGACGCCGCCGTTTGTTGCAGACTGCTGGCCTGAGCCTCGGTGCGCGCTGATAGGTCGAGGCCCCCGACGGCAATCTCGGATGCTGCGTGGGTAAAGCTATCGATGGTGCTGCGCACATCGCCCACCACCGCTTGCAAATTGATCTGAATCTGCCGCATGCTGCGAAACAAGCCATCGAGTGGCGGTGGGTAGTTACCCGCTACCGTGGTCGTGAGGTTGCAGCCCGCCATAGCATCGGCAAACTGCCCAGCATCGCCCAAGACCAAGGCTACTTGGCGGTGAAACCATAGCACGACCATCCCGGAGCCGCCCAGCAAAATACCCAGTTGCAGCGTCAAACCCGCCATACCCTGCATTGCCAGCATTTGGGGCACCAAGGCCAGCGCGCTCAGAAGCATCAAGACCAGCGCCATACGACTCGTAAGTGACAAACGCTGCAACTGCCCAAAAATGCCGCGCAGACCCGTATAGCGCACCTGCCCGTTCTGAAAATAGAAAGTAGGGCTACCAGACTGCTGCTCAATGCTCATTTGGCGGTAAAGCTCGTCGGCTTGTTGAATTTGCTGCCGGTCAGGCTTGGTGCGCACAGACATGTAACCTTGCGGTTTGCCGTTTTCCAGGATCGGCGTGATATTGGCATGCACCCAGTAAAAGTCACCATTCTTGCGTCGGTTTTTTACAAGCCCAGACCAGGAACTGCCCTGTGAGATGGTGTGCCACAGGTCTTTGTAGGCTTCACCTGGCATATCCGGGTGGCGCACGATGTTGTGGTTCTGGCCCATAAGTTCATCAAACGAGTAGCCTGAAACCGCCAGAAATGCATCATTGCAATGCGTAATTAAGCCTTGGGTGTTCGTCACTGACACCAGCATATTCTCTAATGGGTAATCAAACTCTTGCTGAGTGACCGGGAGATTCATGCGCACATCAAACTTTCAAAACCAGCGTAGCCGGGTAACCCATTGGATCTGACATATGCAAAAGTAGCTATCCCCCAAATGGGGGATTTTGACCCTCTGCACTGCCACTTTGTTTTGACATGGTGCGAAACCAACAGCATGTGATCGCAGCGAGTTAGCTATATGACAGTCTTAGGTCCGTTGAAGTCCACCACGAACGGCTTGTGATGGGCAATGAAAAGGACATCCAGAAAGCTGCCTGTCGTGAGGGACAGCAATTGGGCTTTTCCTGACCAGTCAAAGCCAAGTTTCACTGCGAAATCAACGCCAATCAAATGGCCGTTTTCTTGACCCCCTGGAACCAGTCAACCCGATTCAGGCCGCCCCGATCAGGGCGGTGACTTGCTTTTCGATCATTTTTAAACAAAATAGCCCTTAGCGC
>JBIJDQ010000237.1:0-4433 GCA_044344025.1 Rhodoferax sp. | reverse complement strand
GCTTCTGTACCGCGTAGCGCATTTCCCAACGCCACCGCTATGTTGCGTAGCCAGCGTTCATGCCCAATGCGTCGAATCGGGCTACCTTCGGTCATGCGCAAGAACTCATCCTCAGACCAGCCAAAGAGGGTCACAAGCTGGTGGTCCACCAAGCCACTGCGCGCATCAAAATCAGGCAACGTGCTGGTCTTGGCGTACTTATTCCAAGGGCAAATCAACTGGCAATCGTCACACCCATAAATACGGTTGCCAAGCCGGGGCCGCAGCTCCAGCGGAATCGGCCCGGCGTGCTCAATCGTCAGGTACGAAATACACCGCCGGGCATCCAGCCGGTGCGGCGCAACAATGGCTTGCGTGGGGCACACGTCAATACAGGCACAACACTGGCCGCAGTGGCTGCTGACCGGCGCAGACACCGGCAGCGCCATGTCAACAAAGATTTCACCCAAAAAAAACATTGACCCGCCATCGCGACTCAACACCAAGGTGTGTTTGCCGCGCCAGCCCAGGCCGCTCAAGCTGGCCAACTCGGCCTCCATCACCGGAGCCGAATCGGTAAACACCCGGTAGCCCAGCGGCCCGACTTCAACGGCAATCTGGTCACTGAGCTTTTGCAAGCGGTTGCGCACCACCTTGTGGTAGTCGCGACCTCTGGCGTAGACAGACACAATGGCTTCACCGGGGCGCATCAGCCGGTTGAGTTCGGTGGCCGACCAATCTTGCGGCGTGGCAGCGGGCAGGTAGTCCATGCGGGCGGTAATGACACTGACCGTGCCGGGCACCAGATCAGCCGGGCGGGCACGCTTTAGGCCATGCGCCGCCATGTACTTCATATCACCATGAAAACCTGCGGCAAGCCACGCCGATAATCCGGGTTCAGCGGCGCTCAAATCGACCCCGGCGATGCCAATTTGAGAAAATCCCAATGCCCTGCCCCATTCCTGAATTTTGGAGACCCATTGACTGCCGTTGATATGCCTGGTGCTGATGTTCACCTGCCGATTGTAAAAACTCTCCACTGGTCGGACGAAGCCGCCACCGAGAGTTTTGCCTGCGCCCTGGCAGCGCTGCCTGAAACGCACCTGGCCTACATCGAACTGGTGGGTGATTTGGGCGCAGGCAAGACCACTTTTGTGCGCCACTTGCTGCGTGCGCTCGGGGTGCAGGGGCGCATCAAAAGCCCCACCTATGCGGTGGTGGAGCCCTATGAGTTACCCGGCCTGAACATCTGGCATTTTGACTTTTACCGTTTCAGCGATCCGCGTGAATGGGCTGACGCGGGCTTTCGGGACATTTTTGCCAGCCCTGGCCTCAAGCTGGCCGAATGGCCCGACAAGGCCGCAGCTTGCCTGCCAGTGGCTGACCTGGTGGTGCAACTGGCCGTGGCCGACGATGCATCACGTCAAGTGTGCCTGAGTGCGCGCACCCCGCTTGGGGCAGGGCTGCTTAGCGCTTTGATGCCCAAGCAGCCCAACGAGGTCACGCCATGAAACGACGCCAGGTACTGCAGTCCGGTGCGGTGGTGTTGCTTCTGGGCACCCAGCATCTGGCGCGTGGTGCCACCATTCTGGCGGTACGGGTCTGGCCAGCACCTGACTACTCACGCGTGACCATTGAGTCCGACACGTTGCTCACCTTCAGTCAGACCTTTGTGCTCAGCCCACCCCGGCTGGCGGTGGACGTGCGGGGCATTGACCTGAACCCGGCACTCAAGGAACTGGTAGCCAAGGTGGGGCCCACCGACCCCACCATCAACGGCATTCGGGTCGGGCAATTTGGGCCCGGCATCGTGCGTTTGGTGGTTGACCTCAAACAAGCCATTGCCCCGCAAGTGTTCACCCTGCCACCGGTGGCGGCTTACCAGCACCGGTTGGTGTTTGACCTGTACCCGACCCAAGTGATTGACCCCCTTGAGGCCCTGATTGCCGAGCGACTCAGTGAGACCAAAAACAGGCCCCAGCCTGCGCCCACCCCAGTGGCTGACCCCTTGGGTGAGCTGATGGCGCAAAAGTCCTTGTCCAACGCCCCAGCAGTACGCGCATCGGCTGCGACAAGCGGTAACTCAGGTCTTAAAAAAAATCCTGTTTTTATAGCATCTAACGCTTTACCATCAAGCACTAGAGGCCAAAACGACCTAAAAAATCCTATTCCGCAGAGCATGAGCGTGCCTGCGCCCGCTGCCACCGACCGGCTGATCATCATCGCCCTTGATGCCGGACACGGCGGCGAAGACCCCGGTGCCATTGGCCCAGGTGGCACGCGTGAAAAAGATGTGGTGTTGCGCCTGGCCCACCGCATGCGTGAGCGCATCAACGCCGCATCGGTCAACGGCAACGCCATGCGCGCCTTCCTGACCCGCGATGCCGACTACTTTGTGCCCTTAAATACACGGGTGGCCAAAGCCCGCCGGGTGCAGGCCGACCTGTTCGTTAGCCTGCATGCCGATGCTTTTTTTACCCCACGTCCACAAGGTGCCAGCGTGTTTGCCTTGAGCCAGGGTGGCGCGTCGAGCACCGCAGCGCGCTGGATGGCCGACAAGGAAAACAAGGCCGACTTGGTGGGTGGCCTGAATGTCAAAGCCAAAGACCCGCAGGTTAAACATGCCATGCTCGACATGAGCACCACTGCCCAAATCAAAGACAGCTTGCAACTGGGCAGTGCCATGTTGGGGGAAATCGGCCGGGTAGGCAAGCTGCACAAGTCGCGTGTTGAACAAGCCAGTTTTGCAGTGCTAAAAGCGCCCGACATTCCCAGCGTGCTGGTTGAAGCCGCCTTCATCAGCAACCCCGATGAAGAAGCCAAGCTTAACAGTGATGCCTACCAGGAACAACTGGCCGATGCACTGATGCGCGGCATCGTGCGCTATTTTTCAAAAAATCCGCCATTGGCCCGCAATCGAACAGTGTGAGCACTGGAGCGATCGATCGGTCCATCCCCCGCGCTGATAGGGTAATCCCTGATCAAAGGGGATACGGTCAAAAATTACACTACACCTTTTCATTCGCCGCTCACGGCCTCATCCTGTTTTCTATGCATTCACACCATGCTTGATGCCAACATTGATCTGAACTTAAGCGTATTCACCAAAACAGGATTGGGTTTGCAAGAAATTCAAGCACGCGCACTCGGCCTCTTGCCCATGGCGCGGCGTTTGCTGATTTTGATGGATGGAAAGCGCAACGGCAAAGAACTGGCCCCCATGGTGGCCGGACACGACTTTTCTGACTTGCTAAGGCACTTGTTTGAGAAAAAGTGCATTGAAGTGGTCAACCCAAGTCAGGCCACCAAATCGCTCAAGACTCAACCTACCGCAGAAGCAGCAGCCTCAAGCGACAAGCTTGGTGCACTGCCAGCGGCTGAAACCCGCACGTCGAAAGAGACCGAAATGGCACGCAACTTCATGGTCAACACCATCAACATGGAGTTCGGTCAACACATGCGCATCTCGGTAATCGAGTCGATTGGTACTTGCAAGACGGCCATTGAACTCAGAGAAGTTTTCCCCTTGTGGCATACCACCATGAGCGCCAGTCGCAATGCACTCAGGGAACTCGGCGGACTCCAGGAGAAGCTTTTTCGCGTCTTGTGAGCACCCTGCCAAACTGCGCCAGTGCAAACTCACAGGTGCGAACTGACTTTTGCCCACAACGGCGCAGCGACCTGATTTCCAGAAATGTTAAATACAACGGCAACCGAGACCAGTGCCGTTGTCCGCCACCCCGCTCAGTGCAACGCCACGCCCGTCATGCTTTGCAACTCTTCCATGGTCACGCCAGGAGCACGCTCAACCACCTTGAGCCCGTGTGGCGTGACATCCATCACTGCCAAGTCGGTGATGATGCGGTCAACCACACCCACGCCAGTCAGTGGCAGTGTGCAACTGGGCAAAATTTTCAGATCAATCGTGCCGTCTTTCTTTTTGGCCACGTGCTCCATGAGCACCACCACACTGCGAACGCCACCCACCAGGTCCATGGCACCACCCATGCCCTTGACCATCTTGCCTGGAATCATCCAGTTGGCCAAGTCACCGCGTTCGCTGACCTGCATGGCTCCCAGAATGCTAAGGTTGATCTTGCCACCACGAATCATGGCAAAACTGTCGTGGCTGCCAAAAATGCTGGAACCCGCAATGGTCGTCACGGTTTGTTTTCCCGCGTTGATCAGGTCGGCATCTACCTCGTCTTCGGTGGGAAACGGGCCGATGCCGAGCATGCCGTTTTCACTTTGTAGCCAAACTTCCACATCAGACGGCACAAAGTTGGCCACCAGGGTGGGCAGGCCAATGCCCAGGTTAACGTAAAAACCGTCTTGCAATTCCTTGGCCGCAATTGCAGCCATTTGGTCGTGTGTCCAAGCCATGATCAAACTCCTTCTTTAATATGTTGAGGACAGAGCTGGTTCGCTGCGCGTAACTGCGGTCTGTCCCGCAA
>JBIJDQ010000236.1:0-4435 GCA_044344025.1 Rhodoferax sp. | reverse complement strand
GCACAATGCCCTCCAGGCGGGTCATTTGCTGTTGCACGTAGGCGGGGTGAATGCGATCTTTCGTTGACGTGCCCAGCAAATCGCTTGTCGTGTCCGCTCCAAACAGCTTGACGGCGGCCGGGTTGACGTAAACGATGCGGGTGGCCTGGTGCACCACAATGGCTTCGGAGGTGTGTTCGACCAGTGCGCGAAGACGGTCCTCACTGTTTTGCAGGCGCACGAGGGACTGGTGTTGTTCCCGTGCCTTGTTGGGCTGCAAAACCGCAACACCATTGGCCAGCGCCGCCAGCACTACATCAAGCGATGTGCCACCGGCCAGCAATTCCAGCACCTGGGCGCGCAACTGCTCTTGCTGGCGCGACTGCCTGGCGTGTGCGCCATCCTCGTCAAGGGTTTGGTTTTGTGGGTTCAAGGTGCGAGGTGGTTTTGATTTTATGCATGGTTAAATAGACGCCCTCACTGTCGTCCAAGCTAGGAGTTTGCGGCTTTTGGATGCCGCTGTCTATCCCCCAAATGGGGGAGCCTGTTTGTCATGGAGCCAAAAATGCTTGAATTTGCGGATATCGAACGTGCTGCCCAGCGCTTGCAGGCCCACCTGCTGCGCACCCCGTTTGTGGCCTCACACACACTTTCTGACATCACGGGGGCGCAGGTTTACTTGAAGTTTGAGAACCTTCAATTCACCGCGTCATTCAAAGAGCGTGGAGCTTGCAACAAACTGGCCCAGCTCACCGCTGAGGAGTGTGCGCGGGGTGTGATTGCCATGAGCGCCGGTAACCATGCCCAAGGCGTGGCCTACCACGCGCAGCGCCTGGGTATTCGCGCGGTGATCGTTATGCCGCGTTTCACGCCAGGGGTCAAGATTGAGCGCACCCGGGGCTTTGGCGCTGAAATTGTGCTGCACGGCGACACCCTGGACGAGGCGCGTAACCATGCGTTGTCGCTGGCACAAGCGCAGCAACTGGTGTTTGTCCACCCTTATGACGACCCCGACATCGTGGCCGGTCAAGGCACGGTGGCGCTGGAGATGCTGACAGAGGTGCCCGACCTGGACACCCTGGTGGTGGCCGTGGGTGGTGGCGGCTTGATCGCGGGCATGGCCACGGCGGCACGCGCCATGCGGCCGGACATTGAGGTCATTGGCGTGCAAACCATGCGTTTTCCGGCCATGGTGAATGCCATTTTGGGCACAAACTACCCCCAAGGCAGCAGCAGCATTGCCGAGGGTATTGCGGTGGGCACACCGGGCAAACTGCCTCAAGCCATCATCCGGGAAAAAGTCAACGACCTGTTGCTGGTCGACGAGGGCGACATTGAGCAGGCCATCGTGATGCTGCTTGAGGTTGAAAAAACCCTGGTTGAGGGTGCAGGTGCGGCCGGGCTGGCCGCGCTGCTCAGGCACCCCGAGCGGTTCAAAGGAAAAAAAATCGGGCTGGTGCTGTGTGGTGGCAACATCGACCCGCTTTTGCTGGCCGCCATCATTGAGCGCGGCATGGTACGTGCGGGCCGACTGGCGCGCCTGAAGGTGAGCGCCCGTGATGTGCCCGGCACCCTGGCCACCATTACCGCCACTGTGGCGGCAGCGGGCGCCAACATTGACGAAGTGCACCACCAGCGCGCCTTCACCACGCTTGCAGCGCAAAACGTCGAGATCGAGCTGGTTATCCAAACCCGTGGACCGCAGCACATCGCCGATGTGCTGGCCGCGTTGCAGGGTGCAGGCATGGATGCGCATTCGGTCCAATAGTCTGGTGTGAAAGCTTGTTTTACCTCAAAGGATGTGGAAACAAATGCCGTAACCGTCAGGTAACTCCCACTTAGCGTTCTTAAAATCGGGCGGTCTAAGCTGTCTGGCGCCTAGCGCAAGGCCCGCGGCTTTCTCCTTTTTTAATCATCGAGAGGACCCTTTTGTTATGTCAAACCTGAATTTAACGGCACCAAGTTATGTCAAACACACCAAACTGATCGCCTGGGTGGCCGATATGGCGGCACTGACCAAGCCAGACAGCATTTACTGGTGCGACGGCTCTGACGAAGAGTACGCCCGCCTGTGCCAGCAACTGGTTGATGCGGGTACCTTCATCAAACTCAACGAGGCCAAGCGTCCGAACAGTTTCTTGGCTTGCTCTGACCCAAGCGATGTGGCCCGTGTGGAAGACCGCACTTTTATCTGCTCCGAGAAAAAAGAAAACGCTGGCCCCACCAACAACTGGATGGCTCCGGCTGACATGCGCGCCACCCTGGCCCCCTTGTTTGATGGCTGCATGAAGGGCCGCACCATGTATGTGGTGCCGTTCTCCATGGGCCCGATGGGTTCGCACATTGCCCACGTCGGCATTGAGCTCAGCGACAGCGCCTACGTGGCGGTCAACCAGAAAATCATGACCCGCATGGGCAAAAAGGTTTATGACGTGCTGGGCACCGACGGCGAGTTTGTGCCCTGCATGCACACCGTGGGCGCACCGTTGGAAGCCGATCAGGCTGATGTCAAGTGGCCTTGCAACAAGAACAAATACATTGTTCACTTTCCGGAAACCCGTGAAATCTGGAGTTTTGGCTCAGGCTACGGCGGCAACGCGCTGTTGGGCAAAAAGTGTTTTGCACTGCGTATTGCCTCCAACATGGCGCGTGACGAAGGTTGGCTGGCTGAGCACATGATGATTTTGGGTGTAACCAACCCGCAGGGCAAAAAATACCATGTGGCCGCCGCTTTCCCCAGCGCCTGTGGCAAGACCAACTTCGCCATGCTGGTGCCCCCTGCTGGTTTTGAGGGCTGGAAAGTCACCACCGTGGGTGACGACATTGCCTGGATCAAACCGCATGCAGACGGCAAGATGTACGCCATCAACCCCGAAGCCGGTTATTTTGGCGTGGCTCCTGGCACCAATTTCCACACCAACCCGAACTGCATGGCCAGCCTGCACAAAGATGTGATCTACACCAACGTCGGCCTGACCGATGACGGTGACGTGTGGTGGGAAGGCATGGAGCAAGACGGTGGCCCAATCCCTGCGCACCTGATTGACTGGCAAGGCAATGACTGGACCCCAGAGATTGCCAAGGCCACCGGTGCCAAGGCAGCGCACCCCAATTCGCGCTTTACGGTGGCTGCCACCAACAATCCGGCGCTGGATGCCGAGTGGGACAACCCCAACGGCGTGGCCATTGATGCCTTCATGTTTGGTGGCCGCCGCTCCACCACCGTGCCGCTGGTGACCGAAGCCCGCACCTGGATGGAGGGCGTTTACATGGCAGCCACCATGGGTTCCGAGACCACCGCCGCGGCTGTGGGCCAAATGGGTGTGGTGCGCCGCGACCCGTTTGCCATGTTGCCGTTCTGCGGCTACAACATGAGCGACTATTTCCAGCATTGGCTTGACATGGAAGCCAAGCTCGAAGCGACTGGTGGCAAGTTGCCCAACATTTACTGTGTGAACTGGTTCCGCAAGGGTCCAGATGGCAAGTTCGTCTGGCCAGGTTACGGTGACAACATGCGTGTGCTCAAGTGGATCATTGACCGCGTAGAAGGCACGGCCCACGGTGTGGACACCATGTTTGGCGTGGCACCGCTGTTTGACGAACTCACCTGGACCGGTCTGCCTTTCACGGCAGAACAATTTGCCACGGTGACCAGCATTGACAAAGCGGCCTGGGCTGAAGAGTTCAAGCTGCACGACAGCCATTTTGAGCAGTTGGCCTACCACTTGCCTAAAGCCTTGGTGGACACCAAGGCCGCCTTCGAAGAGCGCCTGAAAGCCTGACCCGCGCAAGCTGCGCCACAGACTCACCTCTGTGGCAAACCAAAAAAGGCCACCTTGACGGTGGCCTTTTTGTTTGACTGTAGCCCGTAGACTCAGGCCATGAACATTCAGTTGCTTTCAGACATTCACCTTGAGGCCCAAAACGACTGGCAACCCACGCCCGCACCCAACGCCGATGTGCTGGTGCTGGCTGGCGACATTGGGTCTTACCAAACCAACTCCCAACTTACCGATGACGACTTCGGACTGCGGCGCTTTTCCCCCTTAAGTGGCTGGCCCACCCCGGTGGTGTTTGTGCCCGGCAACCATGAGTACGATGGCCTGGATTTTGATGTCACCCACACCCGCCTGCGCCACACCTGTGAACGTTTGGGCTTGATCTGGCTTGAGCGCGAGGTGTTGTATTGGCCCACGCAGATCGGCAAGGCCGCGGTACGTTTTGTCGGCACCACCTTGTGGACCGACTTTGACGCACTGGCCCCCACCGTGCCCAATGCCCGCACCCCGCAGGCGCAGCTGTTGGCCGCCCAACTCAAGGCCCGCAGCAAAGCCTTTCGGGCTGCAGACTACTACCTTGTCAAGGCAGGCACGGTGCGTGACGGTGCGCCCTGGCTGGCAGCGCAGGTGCGTGAGCAGGCGCTGGTTTGCCAGGCATGGCTGACCCAGGCGCTGGC
>JBIJDQ010000235.1:0-4437 GCA_044344025.1 Rhodoferax sp. | reverse complement strand
AAGCACCATCATCGGCGGGCTGATTTAGCGTGAAACTGCCATGAATGATTTTTCGGCTTGCACGAGTCCAGTCCATTTCAAGCGTCATACGCCGAGGTGGCTGTGCAGTCATAAAAGTTAAATGCTATATAAAATATAGCTACTCGCGCTTATCCGACAAGCACTACAACCCAATTTCTTCTAAATTTCAATGAACCAACTCACGCTGTCCCTCCAATTTGGGAAATTTGAAGACGTGGCGCTGCACCGCGCTGCGTTGCCTCGCCACAAGGTCACCAAATGGATTCGCCATGCGTTGCAAGACGACGCAGAACTCACCGTGCGCATCGTGGGTGCTGAAGAAGGCCAGGCGCTCAACCGCGATTACCGCAAGAAGGATTACGCCACCAACGTGCTCACCTTTGATTACACCCAGGAGCCCATCGTCACCGCTGACCTGGTGCTTTGCGCCCCGGTGGTGGCCCAAGAGGCCAAAGAGCAGAACAAAACCCTGGAAGAACACTATGCCCACCTGCTGGTGCACGGCACTTTGCACGCCCAGGGCTGGGACCACGACGAGGAAGAAGACGCCCAGGTGATGGAGCTGCGCGAGACCGACATCATGGCCCGCCTGGGGTTTGATAACCCCTATTGACTGGCCCTAACCCGTGCACAACGATGGCCCACCATGACAAACCGCCCCTTCAAGCAAGTTGACGTCTTCACTGACACCGCCTACCTGGGCAACCCTCTGGCCGTGGTGTTGGACGGTACCCAACTGGCCACTGCCGACATGCAGCACTTTGCCAACTGGACTAACCTGTCGGAGACTACGTTTTTGTTGCCACCCAGCCCAGAAGCAGCTGCGCAGGGTGCCGACTACCAGGTGCGGATTTTCACCACCGCTTACGAAATGCCGTTTGCTGGCCACCCCACACTGGGCAGTTGCCATGCCTGGCTGGAGGCTGGCGGGGTACCCAAACACCCTGAATTCGTTGTGCAGGAATGCCAGGTTGGGCTGGTGCGCATTCGCCACAACACGCGGCCGCTGGCCTTTGCCGCGCCACCTTTGAGCCGCAACCAGCCCAGCGCACCGGCATTGGCCGAACTGACCCGTGCCCTGGGCCTGCAACCGATGCAGGTACGGGCGGCGCAACACCTCACCAATGGTCCGCACCACTTTGGCGTGTTGCTGGACAGTCGTGCGTCTGTGCTGCAACTGGCACCCGATGCGACTGCGCTGGCGGCTTGGATGCGCGGTGCAGCTGTGACCGGTGTGGGCGTGGCCGCGCTGGCCGACGACCCGGCGGCGGGTGCAGCAAGTGCAGGCCTCATCCGACGCTCAAACCGCGAAGCACGTGCCTTTGGCCAGAGCACTCGCCACCCGATGTCCGCAGAACCCGCGCAGCTGGAAGTGCGTTTTTTTGCCCACCACGAGGTGTTGCTGGAAGACCCGGTGACGGGCAGTTTTAACGCCAGCCTGGCCCAGTGGCTCATCAGTGATGGATTTGCGCCAGCCAGCTACGTGGCCACCCAAGGCACTTGCCTGGGCCGTCATGGACAGGTGCACATCAGCCAGGACGGTACAGGCCAGGTCTGGGTGGGCGGTGATGCCGTCACTTGCATTGATGGCAGCGTAAGCCTCTCGCCAGCATGATCAGCTACAATGCTTCATTTTTGATAGCTATAAATGCTTTATCAATAAGCACTGCAGCTCAATAACACCAAATAATTCCAGCAATGGGCACACTTTACCTCGTGCGGCACGGCCAGGCTTCTTTTGGCGCGGACGATTACGACAACTTGAGCGAACTCGGTCAGCGCCAAAGCCAACAACTCGGGCGCTACTTTGCTGCCAAAGGGCTCAGTTTTGATGCAGCCGCCACAGGCACGCTGCGTCGCCATGTGCAAACTCTGGCAAACCTCAGTGAGGGCATGGGCCAAAATTTGTTGGCTACGCAGTGGCCCGGACTGAACGAGTACGACAGCGAGGCTGTGATCGCCGCCGTGCACCCCGAGCCACTTGACCGCAGTCCAACCCCAGAAAATTACCGCCGTTACTTCAAGCTGCTGCGCACGGGTCTGATTGAATGGATGCTGGGCCGCACCCAGCCGCAGGGCTTGCCCAGCTGGCACACTTTTACCCAGCAAGTGGTCGAAGTGCTTGACCAGGTCCGTTCAAACGACCACGCGCAAGTGCTGCTGGTGTCAAGTGGTGGCCCGATTGCCTGCGCTATTGGCCACGTTTTGAGCACCCCGCCCGAGGCTACGGTGGAACTTAACATGCGCTTGCGCAACAGCGCGGTGACCGAATTCACCTTCACGCCCAAACGCTACGCCCTGCATACCTTCAACACCCTGAACCACCTGGATGCGCCGGAGTTTTCGGACTGGCTGACTTACGCCTGAACTTCTGAGCGCAAAAAAAGGCACCCGAAGGTGCCTTTTTTTGATCCCGGCTGTGGGGCAATTTCTGGCAATTACGCTGTCTTGCTCACTGCGGCAGCAGCGGTCAAGGCTTTTTCAGTTACGGCAGCGATGTTGCTCTCAGCCATGGCCAGGGCTTGCTTGGCAGAGCTTTGGGCGGATTCGATGGCGCTTTGGCTGGAAGACAACGCGCTCTTGAGCACGGCCACCGCAGACTCGGTGCCAGCAGGTGCGTTTTTGGTCACGTTTTCAACCACTTCGTTCAAGGCTTTTTGCGCTTCAGCAGCCTTGCCTTCGTACGCTTTGCTGAATTCAGCACCGGCTTCCACCGCGATGCCATACACATGGCGGCTGTAAGACACGGCCTTTTCAGCAGCAGGTGCCAGCAGGCCAGACTGCAGTGCCAAAGCGGCAGGCAGGTCTTTGACCGCCAACAAGCTTTGGGCATAGGTGAAAGACTCGCCCATCAAAGCCTTGGCGGCGGCCAGGTTCAGTTCAACCATCTTCTCCACAGCGGCAAAAGACTTGGCGGAAAGGCCCTGGACAACATCCAGGTTGGCTTTGTGTGTGGCGGTGATTTGGTCAGCGGTGATAAACATGGTGTGTTCCTGAAAAAGTTAAATTGAGGGACGTTGCAGCTGCCTCAAACATTTATGTTGCAGTGCAGCATGGGTTGAATTATAGGGAAAACCCGCAGCGATAAAAGTACTTTTGTTGCATTGCAGCAAAAAAATTTGGAGTGCTGCCCCTAACTTGTAGGAGCCCAGAGGGCTGGGCTGCTAGAGGGCAACCTTCAACGCCACAAGATCAACGCAGTGCCGACCACCGTCAGTGTGGCCCCTGCCCAGGCCGCCATGGCGGGCGCACGTTTGAACTGAATCCACAACAGCGGCAAAACAAGTATGGGCGACACCGACGACAGAATGGCCACCATGCCCACGTCGCCCTGTTCCAGCGCCAGCAGCACCAGGGTCATGCCCACGCCCATGGCAATGAACCCATTCAGCCCGGTTTGCGCCAGTACCCGCAGTGTGGGGGCCTGGTGCGCCCGCGCCGCTTTGAAGCCCGATGCCAGCAACACAAAATGCGCGCACGTGGCCACTGTGACGCGAACCGCCGAGGCCATCACCGGGTCCACCTGGGTGGCCATGACAGGCTTGGCGACAAGAGAGCCCACCGCCTGGCACAGCGCGGCCAGCAGCGCCAGCGCCACCCCCATGCCCACATGACCCCGGTCGACCTCCCAGTCATGGTTCTCGTCTTTGTGACGGCCCAGCACTATCGCCAGCATCACCCCGGACAATGTCAGCACGGCACCCAAAAAGGCTTGCCAACTCATGCGCTCACTCAGATAAATGAAGCCCAGCCCAGCACTGAAAGCGGCGTGGGTGGCAAACAACACGCCAGCCCGGCGTGGCCCGAGCCGGTTCATGGCAGCAAACAGGGCGGTATCACCCACAAAAATACCAATCAGCCCACTGACAGCCATCACGCCCCAATGGTGCAGCTCAAAACCGCGCCAGCTGCCGGTAAAACCCACCACCGTCCACAACATGAAGGCCACCATCAGCATGCGCCAGCGGGTAAAGGCAAACGCACCCAGGTGGCGCGAGGGCGTGACCGACATCACGCTGCCCAGCGCCCAGCAGGCCGCCGCACCCAAGGCATACAGGTCATGGAGAGCCATCATGGTGTGGAACAGGCACCGTCACTGGCAGGTGCATTCGCCCAGAGGGTTGGGCGCGAAAAAGAGAAATTCAGACGGTGCAAGGTGGTCACACTAGCCCAACACGGGTTGAGGTGCCAGTGTGTCAATGGGCAGCCGGTCAATCTCCGCGAGCAAACCGGCCAACGCCCGCGCTGCAGCCTCCACCATGACTTGGCCTTTGGCCGTCGTGGCATTGGCAGCGTTGCCCACGGCACCTGCCGGGTTGTAGTCTTGCATTTGCCAGGCGAGCTTGGCGCTTTTGCCATTGCCCAGAATGTCAAATTGCGTTGACCGTGAGCGTGCGGCAGAGGCAAAGTTCTGCG
>JBIJDQ010000234.1:0-4459 GCA_044344025.1 Rhodoferax sp. | reverse complement strand
AACAGCGGCCAGTTGGATGCCGGGTCAACCACCACGGGTTCGAGCTTCTTGCCAAGCACGCCGCCCTTGGCGTTGATCTCGTCAATCGCCATCAGCACGGTGTCTTTCAACACGGTTTCCGAGATGGCCATGGTGCCAGACAAGCTGTGCAAAATGCCGACCTTGATGGTGTCTGCGGCCAGTGCGGGCAAGGAAGACAGGGTTGACAGCGCCACGGCGGCTGTGAGCGCCTTGAGGGTAAAACGACGTGAATTCAAAGATGACATGTGTGCTACTCCAAAGTTGATGAAACCGGTGTCGCTTGGCATCAGCCCGCTGGGTAAGCCAGGCTTTTGCGTTGCGATGGGGGCAACTTTAGGGAAACACAGGGGTTTGTGAAATACGCCGAGTGGCGTATGGTGAGGCCTGAAACGCTATTTGAATATCACCGTTTTGTGCCCATTGATGAGCACGCGGTGTTCGCTGTGCCATTTCACCGCGCGGGCCAGCACTTGGCTCTCGGTGTCCCGGCCCAATGCCGTTAGATCTTCAACGGTTTTACTATGGTCCACACGGGCCACGTCTTGCTCAATGATCGGGCCTTCGTCCAGATCTGCGGTGACATAGTGGGCCGTGGCACCGATGAGTTTCACGCCCCGGTCATGCGCCTGGTAGTAGGGCTTGGCTCCTTTGAAGCTGGGCAAAAACGAATGGTGGATGTTGATGGCCCTGCCACTAAGCTTTTGGCACAGGTCATTTGACAGGATTTGCATGTAGCGCGCCAGCACGACCAGCTCAGCGCCTTCAGCCTCGATGATCTCCATCTGCCTGGCCTCCACCTGCGCCTTGGTGGCGGAGGTAACTGGCAGGTGATGAAACGGCACGTTGTAGCTGGCTGCAAGTTGGTAAAACTCGCGGTGGTTAGACACAATGGCGCGAATATCCAGCGGCAGCAGCCCGCTTTTCCAGCGAAACAGCAAGTCGTTCAGGCAATGGCCTTCCTTGCTGACCATGATCACGGTGCGCATGGCTTGCGCCTGAGCGTGTAATTGCCATGCCATCTGGAACGGGGCGGCAAAGTCGGCCAGTTGCGCCTTGAGTTCGTCAAAGCTGTGCTTGGCGCAGGCAAACTGCACCCGCATGAAAAACAGGCCGGTGCCCGCGTCGTTGTACTGCGCGGCTTCTTCAATGTTGCCGCTGCGTTCCAGCAAAAAGCCGGACACGGCGTGCACCAGGCCCAAGCGGTCAGGGCAAGACAGGGTGAGGGTGTAAACAGGGTTCATGGTTGCGGGGGGTTCAGGTGACACTGTGGACCGCAACAGCATTATTTGCTACATTTAATGTAGCACCAAACGCTTATTAGACAAGCACTACAGGCCAATTTTACATAAATTAGTGAATCACGACCGGGTTTTGCGCCAGCTCGGCGTATTGCTCCAACGTGTCTTCGACTTCTTCTTGCGTGGGGGTCTTTTGCTGCCAAGCAGAAATCTGCTGCTGGAACAACTCCGCCCAGGAGCCATCGAGGTAAACCTCTTTGTTAGACCGTTTGTCCACAATCTCAAAGCCGTGACGCGCCAGCGCGGGCACGATCAGCAACTGCTCGCCGTCTTTGAGCGTGTCTGGCGGCACATCAGCGGTCACGGCATTGGCCAGCATGTGTGTCACAGAATAAGTGTCAGAGTCGTAAAGGGTGTGCATCAACAAATTATCCACGAAAGCGATTTGTCTTGTAGGTGGCCACGTTGGCCGCCAATTCAAGGGGGCCCCACGGGCTCTGATGCCTGCCACTGCTGGTCAATGAAGTCGCCATTGGACTCAAGAATCCGAATACGCGCCGGCAAATAGCCCAGGGTAGGTGCCAGCCAAATGTCGACCTGCTGGTCATAGGGTTGGCGCGGGTTGCGGGTCAGTTTGAGCGCCTGCACGGTGCCGCCCGGCAACTCCAGCGTCTCCATGGTGCCCATGGTAAACAGCCACAGGTCGGCATCCCTGGGGCCTACAGTTTGGAGTGTCAGCGTGGTGGCCACTGAAAACTGCTGTGGAGCGCCAGCCACCAACGCCGCCAGTTGCACCAGCACACTCAGGCGGTCTTGTGCGCCGCTGAGCAAGGGCGCATCTGGCGTGTTGGCACTGAAGGTGACCTTGCCCTGGCTCCAGTTGAAATGGGCCGCCACTTCACTGCGGTATTTGTCAGAAAAGCGCTCCGGCTCCAGGCCGTTGGGGCCAATGTGGCCCCGGCTGGTCTGGGTGCGAGTTTGGCCAAAAGCCCCAAAACTTAAACTGGCCTGGTACTTTTGGTCCGCCTGCTGCCACACCAATTCACCGCTTAAGTTGTAAGGAAACTTGTTGGCCAGCACCTTGTAAATCAGCTTGGCAGAGGCGGGCAAACCGTCTGCATTGAACGGGGTGGCCTTGGCACGTGGCGGACGTGCCGCACTTGCCAGGTCAGGCTCTGACGGCACGAGCGCAGAGGCCGCTTCTTGCGGGGCGACGGCCAGTTTGCCATCGTCGGGCTGTGGTGCACTGGCCGCAGGCATGGGTACGGCACCCGCCATGCTGGTGCCTGCAACGCTCACTGCTGCATTTTCTGATGCGGCGCTTGGCGCAGCAGCGTGCGCTGGCTTGGGCCCGGGCGGGCGCGCCGTTGTGTTGGCAGCCAGCCGGGCAAGCGGGGTAGCAGCTTGCGGCTGGGGCACCACGGTGCGTACCGCAAAGGCCATTTTTGGGGGGTCTGCGCCCTCACTGGACAGGCTCAAGGGCTGGGTTTGCAGCAGCGCCAGGTGCAGCAACAGCACCGCCAGACTCAGGCTCAGCCAGACTTTGTGCAGGGAGGTGGGGCGTGCCATGTCAACTAAAATGCGGCTGCTTTGGATGACTCTGGGAGACTTTGGGTATGAAACTGGCAACTATGAATGACGGTTCCCGCGATGGCCAACTGGTGGTGGTGTCACGCGACCTGATGAGCGCGCATTATGCAACCGGCATTGCCAACCACATGCAGCAGGTGCTGGACGACTGGAACTTCCACAGCCCCCAGTTGCAAGACCTGTACAACACCCTGAACCATGGCAAGGCACGGCACGCCTTTGCCTTTGATGCCCGCCTGTGCTTGGCCCCGCTGCCCCGCGCCTACCTGTTTGCCGTGGGCAATGCCTATGCCAACCCCGCATCACCCGACACCCCGATTGACCCCATGCGCCTGGCCTTTGCCGACGAGTTGCAAGGGCCCTGTGCGCCGCTGCGTGGCAGCCATGCGGTACAGCAGGCTGATTTTGAAGCCGCCATCGCGGTGGTGACTGGCGATGTGGCACAGGGCAGCACCACTACACAGGCGCTGGAAGCGGTCCGACTGCTGATGCTGGCCAGCCACACCCACTACCGCGCCTGGGCGAGCCAAACTGCGCTGACGCTGATGGCACAACCCTGCACCGCCTTCAGCCCGGTGGCGGTGACACCCGATGAACTGAGCTGGGGTGGTGATGCCGCTTGGGCGCGGGGCCGCTTGAACCTGAATCTGCAATGCAGCCTCAATGGCCGCAAGTTTGGTCTGTGTGAGGCGGGAAAAGACATGCGCATGCACTTTGGTGACCTGATTGCCAGCCTGTGCCAGACCCGGTGCCTGCGTGCGGGCAGCGTGGTAAGTTCGGGCGAAGTCCGCAACCAGGATGCCAGCCGGGCCTGCAGCAGCGTGCTGACCCGGCGGGCTTTTGAGGCGGCCCAGACTGGCGCTGCCAAAACCCCATGGCTGGCGCAAGGCGACAGTGTGATGATTGAGATGAAAGGCCGCGACGGCTTGAGCGTGTTTGGCGCGATTGATCAGGATGTGCACATCGGCCTGCAACCGGAGCCACCCGCAGCGTGAGTCAACACCAAGTGCTGGGCTGTGTTGGCACCACCAACGTTGCCAACCGACCTTGCCCGGCCAATCATGAACTGATCCTCAGGCACCCGCCACCTGTTTCACAAAGGTTTTGATGCCACGCAGCATCATCTCAATCGACACCGCGACCAGCACCAGTCCCATCAGCCGCTCCAGGGCCACCACAAACCGGTCGCCGGCCACCCGCTGAATGCGCTCGGCCAGCACCAGCACCACGGCACTGACCGTCATGGTGACACACAGCGCGGCAATCCACTCAAGGCGTTTTTCTGGCGCTTGCGACACCAACAGCAACACCGTGGCCAGGGCGGACGGCCCGGCAATGGCCGGAATCGCCAGCGGCACGATCAGCGGCTCACCCACCGGCTCATCGGACTCCACCTTGGGTGGTGGAAAAATCATCCGCAAGGCAATCAAAAACAAGATCACGCCACCGCCAATTTGCAAGGAGAGTTCGCTCAGGTTCATTACCCGCAAAAAACCCTCACCGACAAACATGAAGGTCAGCAGCAGCGCAAAGGCGATCAGCACCTCACGCAGAATCACCCGGGCCCGCCGCTCCGGGGCCACATGTTTCAAGGCGTTGGCAAAAATCGG